>DAOLDI010000232.1:0-4369 GCA_035327445.1 Cyclobacteriaceae bacterium
TGTTCATGTGACTATCGGCACAATGATGTACGAGCTGACGTACCGTCCAGCCGCCTTCGCGATAAGGGGTGTCTAATTGTTGTGTTGTTAAGTTGATTACTGCTGACTGCAGCTTTTCCGGAAAAGCATTAATAATTAATATGTAATCTTGTAAAAGCACCGGGGTAATTACTTCAGGCATTTTGAATTTGCCGATGGGATATTTTAATTCAGTTAAGTTCATGTTTGCTTTTATGATAAAGCTAATATTTTATGAAGCGAGTTAACAAATCTCGTACATATTTAGACCGAACAAATTTTTGATACATGATATATTAGAAAGACTTTCAATAATCCCAACTCATAATAGTATTAAGTGTTTGGAAGAATCAATAATTTTATCTCATTGAATAGCGCTATCGCCAAACTGAATAAAATCATCTATCTCCATATACCCTTCTGCTTTTTTTATTAGTGTGCCTTCATTATCTAAAATTAAGAATGTTGGATAGGCTAAATCAATATTATAGTAGTTTAAAAAATCAATTTGTGTTTTATTTAGTTTTTTAAATTCACTGCTTTTCATGACAGATGCTGTTCGCTTGATATATATTTTTGAACATATAAAATTGCCATTATAATATTGTTGCACTGAAGAATCTGAGAACACGTTGCGCTCCATTTTTATACAGGGTGCACAGCCGTCACTTGTAACATAGACAAGTATATGTTTATTATCAAATTTTGCTTTATTCAGAGCATTATCAAACTTTGCAAATTCGAAATTTAATCTGATTGTATCAATTTCAGTTTCAAGATTATTCATGATAGTCATCCTATCTCTACATGAGAAAATCGTTACTGCCACCACTAAAACAATCACAGAGCTGAGTATCTTTTTCATTTTAACATTTTTCGTTGCTTTTAATTTCTAGTCAAATAACTGTAAGTTTTTAGTTGCCGGATTATTTCCGTTAGCAACCAGAAGTGAATACCCTAATTTACACAATAAGATTTATTTGTATTTCAAAATGGACTATTTCTAAATACATTTTCGGTTTTGATAAAAAAAAACTGCTTAGTGCTAGCTAAGCAGTTTAATAGTTTCAACCTAAAAAATTTATACCTGAGCTCACATTCGTGTAAACGTAAACACCGATTCGGTTTTTATTTCCATTGGAATGCCCATGTCTTCTGGCAGCATACCTCCGGCTAAAATGGTGAGATTACCATTAACCTGGCTTTTCATTTTCAGTTCAATGGGCCAGCCGTCATTTAGAGAAATATTGCCTTGTACTTCATTGAAGCCGCTTAAGTCAGACTTACCCTTCATGCCCATCTGTAAATCAAAAGTTTTGTTTTTATCAGTAGTAATAATGTCGCCTTTTGCATTAACCCAGGCCCCCTTACCGCTGATGCGCTCCAAGGTCCAGGTATTTTTGGTGAGCAATGGGAAATTCATGCCTGCGGCCAAATCATTTTGCCATTTATCTTTGGGCTTCACTTTGTTGCTGCTGTATTGTACCAGTCCGCCTTCTAAACTGCCTTTTAGTCCTTGCCCTGTATATTGTTGTTGTAAACTCTGTTTCATAGCGGCCAGTGAAGCCGCATCTAATCCCAGCTGGTCGAGACCTTCCATTAATTTTTCTGCATCCTCTATATTACTTACTAAGCCGGCAGATGAAAGCGTAAAATAGAAATTTGTACCTGTTAAACTTTTCATCACTTTATTCTCGCGTATTTGTTGATCTCCTTCGCTGTCCATCAATACGTTTGCCATTGGAGAACTCACTTTGCTTTTTAAACTTAAAAAGCTGGCTTCAATGCGGGCATCTTTACCATTTACTTCAACCACTTTGTACTTCATTACTCCGCTTATTTCATTGGTGGTTTCCTGCGTCATCCCCATCAGGTTTTGGCTTACCACCTGTACAGTTTCCTGTTTTACTTCTAAAGTGTTTCCTTGCTTAAACTTGTAACTTAAGTCAATTGCTTTTTTCTGCCCCAGCGCCATCAGGGGAATTAGCATTAAGATGAATAGTAGTTTTTTCATTGCGTTTTTTATGTGTACCAACAAATTTATTCAAATTTTCTGGGGCATAAAATTCTTTTAATTCTGGCGCTTGCCAAGTAAACAGACTAATCACATTAGTTTTTTAGCAAAACATTAGGCCGTTTTTGACAAGTATTGTCAGTATTGCAAAGTGCTTGCAGATTCAGCTGAAGCAAACCTGAAAGCATGTTTGTTATTATATAATTTAGTGTGCTTTGCAGCAAAGCCATCCAAAAAATGTATCTCAACTGTCATACCATATACAGCTTTAAATACGGAACGCTTAAACCCGAAATGCTGCTACATGGTATGCTGCAGTATGGCATCAAAAAATTTGCACTTACAGAAATCAACAATACCAGTTCGTACATTGAAATGCTGCGCTTGTTAAAAGAGCGGGAGCAAAAAACTGAACAGCATGCTAATCCTGACCTGGCATTGGGCATTGAGTTTCGGCAAGACAATCAACTCTGCTACATTGCACTGGCCAAAAACAATCAGGGTTTTGAAGAACTTAATCGATTTCTTTCGCATCACAATCGCAACAACAAAAAATTTCCTTTGCGTGCACCCATGTTTGAAAATGTTTTTGTGATTTACCCTTACGGAAAATTTGAAGCAGAAACATTACAGGCCTGGGAGTTTATCGCAGTGCGCAGGCAACAACAGGCACAGCACATGCTAAGTAAAGCGCGCAAAGCCCATCCGCATAAATTTGTAGCTCTGCAGCCGGTGAGCTTTGCCAATAGAATTGATTTTAATGTGCATCGCTTGTTACGCGCTATTGACAGTAATGTTTTGCTGAGCAAACTCCCGGAGCATTTCTGTGCCCAGGCTGATGAGGTATTGTTGCCTGAAGAAGAATTGAGAAAACTTTTTGTGCAATGTCCTGAACTGATTGATAATGCTGATGCTCTGCTCAATCAATGCAGTATTCATTTTGATTTGCATACAGATAAGAATAAGAAGTATGTTACAGACTCTGAAGCAAGTGACTGGGATTTTCTGGTTACCAAAGCATGGGAGGGTTTTCAGAAAAAATATGATACTGAAAGTCCAATATTACGTGAGCGCTTTGAAAGAGAATTGAATATCATCAAACAAAAGAAATTTTGTGCCTATTATCTCATTGCTTACGATTTGATTTGCTATGCCAATACGCGTGACTTCGATTATGTAGGCCGCGGCAGCGGGGCCAACAGCCTGGTGGCCTATTGCCTGGGTATTACCAATGTTGACCCGATTGAACTTGATTTATATTTCGAGAGATTTTTAAATGCAGAAAGAACCTCTCCGCCAGATTTTGACCTGGATTTTTCCTGGGATAACCGCGATGAAATTTATGACTATCTCTTTGAGAAATACGGCAGCGAACATGTTTGTCTCTTGGGCACCCATGTTACTTATCAAAAACGCTCGGTGCTGCGCGAGCTCGGCAAAGTTTTTGGCTTACCTAAAAATGAAATCGATGCCCTGGTAGATGAGCCCGAAAAATGCAGCAATAAAGATCATATTACAGAGCTGATTTTTAAATACGCTGATCGTATCAAAGATCTTCCTGCCAATATTTCTATTCATGCCGGTGGCGTGTTAATTACTGAAGAACCGATTTACTATTACACTGCTTTAGAAATACCACCTAAAGGCTTACCTGTTTCGCATTTTGAAATGCACAACGCAGAAGATATAGGTATTTTCAAGTTCGATATTTTGAGTCAACGCGGTTTGGGTCATCTCAAAGAAACCGTAAAACACATCAAACGAAATAAAGGGGTTGACGTGGATATCTACCGCTTCCATGATTTTAAAAAGGATGAAAAAATAAAAGCACTTCTGCGTACGGGTAAAACCATGGGTTGCTTTTATGTGGAGTCGCCCGCTATGCGCATGCTGCTGGCCAAGTTGCAATGCGAAGATTACCTTACACTGGTGGCGGCAAGTTCCATCATTCGTCCGGGGGTGGCGCGCTCTGGTATGATGCGTGCCTACATCGAGCGTTTTCACGCCACACGCAAAGGAGAAAAGTACGAATCCATACATCCTAAAATGGATGAACTGATGGCCGAAACTTTTGGCGTGATGGTTTACCAGGAAGATGTGATTAAGGTGGCGCATCATTTTGCCGGACTTACCTTAACGGAAGCAGATGTACTGCGCAGGGGCATGTCGGGCAAGTATCGCTCGCGCGAGGAATTCAAACGCGTGGAAGAGAAATTTTTTGAAAATTGTAAAGCCAAAGCTTATCCGCAACATGTGATTGAACGTGTGTGGTATGAAATAGAAAGTTTCTCGGGCTATTCTTTTGCCAAAGGTCACTCTGCCAGTTATGCAGTAGAA
>DAOLDI010000233.1:0-4358 GCA_035327445.1 Cyclobacteriaceae bacterium
CTGTTGATTATGTGGGCAGAACCTCCCTGGTAATTGGCATCAAAGTAATTGCAGAAAATGTGAAGGCAGGTTTGGTAAAACATACCAACACCTCTTACTTTACCATGGTGGCTAAAGGTGATGATGATAAACCTGCTGAGGTACCTTCTCTTATTCTGGAGACAAAAACAGAGGTAAAAAAATTTATAGAGGCCATCAAAAGAAAAGAATTGAAACGTGTGCAGCAAAACAGGATGGAAGAAATAAAATCAGAAATGAATATAGAAACTGTGAACGACTTGCTGAAACACGAACGATGCATATTAGCCATACACGACTAACCATTATTTTAAAATAGATTTATGAAACGTCTTATTTACCTATTTCTTCTTTTATTCAGTATACAAAGTTTTGCCCAGTTACCCGTAATAATTCCTTTGCGCGACAGGGCAAGAGTTGTTGATGATTTACTTGAAGACCGCATGCGTACCATATTGCCCGAATTAATGCGCAAAGAAGGCATTGATATGTGGGTAGTCATTTCTCGCGAATACAATGAAGATCCTGTGATCAAAACTTTATTACCAGCCACCTGGTTTGCGGCACGCAGAACAACCATGCTGGTGATGTTCGATCGCGGGCCAGGTAAAGAAATGGAATGCTTTGCCGTTGCACGATATGATGTTGGAAGAATTTTCAAACGCGCATGGGATCCGGATGCCAACCCCGATCAATGGGGACAATTGGCCAAACTGATTCAGGAAAGAGATCCGAAAAAAATTGCAGTGAACAAAGCGCCAGAATATGGACATGCTGATGGCATTACCGCAAATGATTATGAGAAACTGCTGAATGTACTTCCTAAAAAATACAAAGACAGGGTAGTATCAGCAGAAAGATTAGCTGTGCGTTGGCTTGAAACACGCACAGAAAAAGAGATGGCCATCTATACCCAGATTTGCCGCATTGCGCATGACATCATTGCTGAAGGATTATCAGAAGTAGTTATACAACCCGGCATAACAACTACAGAAGATGTGGTGTGGTGGTATCGCGAACGAATTCTTGAATTGAAACTGGAAACATGGTTTCAACCCTCAGTATCCATTCAGCGCAATGAACCTGAGGCCATTATGAGTAAACGTCCGCAACCTTTTGTGATTTTGCCTGGTGATTTACTGCACGTTGATTTTGGCATTACGTATTTGCGCTTAAACACAGACACACAAAATCATGCATACGTATTGCGCCCGGGCGAAGCAGATGCACCGCAGTTTTTGAAAGATGCATTCAAAACCGGCAACAGGTTACAGGATATTCTTACCTCACATTTTAAAGAAGGAAGAACAGGGAATGAAATTTTAAAACTTACACGCGAGCAGGCCATTCGTGAAGGCATAGAACCTTCAGTATATACACACCCTATTGGTTTTCATGGACATGCGGCCGGAACAACCATCGGTATGTGGGATATGCAAGGAGGAGTGCCAGGATCTGGCGATCATCCTATGCATTATAAAACTGCCTATTCCATTGAGTTAAATGTAACTGTAAACATACCTGATTGGAAAAAAGACATTCGTATACAACTGGAAGAGGATGGTTATTTTGATGAAACTGGCTTCAAGTATATTGATGGCCGGCAAACAGAGTTATACATTATACCAAGGCCCAGACGAAACGTTAACTGATTTTTGAAACAGATCGGGCTAACCTGACATGAAAGTATTACGATACCTCTATACAGCATATGCTTTTATTGTTTTCGTAATACTTTTTTTGATTTTCTTTTTCCTTTTTTTAATTCCAATAATCTGGAAAAATCAATTTCAACTGGTAGGCATATTTAACCGCTGCTGGGCTTACCTCATGTTTGTGCTGGTATTCATGCCATTTAAGCTTGAATATAAATCGAAATTACACAAAGGCCGGCAGTACATCTTTACGCCCAATCATTTTTCATATCTCGATATCCCCATCATGGGGCTTAATCCTATCAATACCATTTTTGTAGGTAAAAGCGGTATGCAAAAAATTCCCCTCTTCGGATTTATGTACAGCAGATTACATATTACTGTAGACAGATCTAATCTAAAAAGTAAGTACACAACTTTACTCAGATCAATGCAGGCCATTGATGAGGGCAAGAGCCTGGTTATTTTTCCGGAGGGTGGTGTGCTAACTAAAAATCCTCCGCATATGGCGCCATTTAAAGATGGTGCTTTTCGCCTGGCCATAGAAAAACAAATACCCATTGTGCCGGTAAGTATTCCTTTTAATTGGATAATTTTGCCCGATCAGGACGAGCTCTTGCTGAAATGGGGCAAACTCAAACTAATTTTTCATGAACCTGTTTCAACTGAAGGCATGAGCATGAAAGACCTGGATTTTCTGAAAACAAAAGTTTACAGAATTATTCAACAGGAAATCGACTTACATAACAAGACATGAACATCGACAAAGCAACTCTTGAAAAAATAGCACACCTTGCCCGGCTTCAGTTTAGTGAAACAGAAGCAGCACAAATGATGCAAGACATGACACAGGTATTGAATTGGGTTGAGAAATTGAAAGAACTTGATACCAGTGGTGTTGAGCCCATCACCAGCATGTCGCATGAAGTTAACATGCTGCGCGAAGATGTAACGACTGAACATCTTGATCGCGATAAAGCATTGCGGTTGGCCCCGGCAAAAGATGAAAATTATTTTCGTGTGCCGAAAGTTATAGAGTAATTAATCAGTATTTCATAAGCGCTACCTCAGCATGAATCAAAATTTTTTCTGGAATACCTGGCCTCAAGCTTATAAGCGAGTATTTTATTTTTTATCACTCTTAACCATGCTGGCGCTTATGCTCAGCTGGTTCTGGTATTTCAAAGGAAATGATAATGTGATTAGTTGGTTAACCGGACAAAGTGTTAAGACTTTTTCAATGCCGGTGTATGCTTTCCAATTAGGACCTTTTCAAATTGAAACAGATTCTGATTTTTATGTGATTATTGAGCGCATCTTCGCCAGCGATCTGATACCACAAACTTTACCGCTATATTTTTTTCTTGTTGTGCTTGGCATAGCCTTGATTGTCCTGCTCAGCATCATCAGCACCTTGAGCAGGTACTGGTATTTATTGGGCATGGCTGTTTTTATCTTATTTGTTGTTAGTTTGGGTTTGCCGCAACTCAGGTTGTTGGGCAGAATAGATAATTTACCTGTTGCTGCAATGTTGCTTGTGTTTCTTTTGCCAAGTTATTACCTGCACAGTTTTAAAAAAGATGCAAGCTTTAATGCGCGTTTACTGGTGTTCACATTACTCACCGGTGTAGTTGCATTTTTTATTCACTTGTTTGCAGGGGTGCAATCTCCCTTACTACAATTGGCAGCTTATGCACAAACAGTTCCCCTGATCATTAGCATTCTCTTCATATTTATTGTGAGTCATGAAATACCTGCATCTTTTATTTCAGTGCTAAGTAATAATGCCTTTAAAGGTAAAGCGGCACACCAGTTTTTGTTCATTGCTGCACTTTATCTGCTTAATCTTGTAGTCACTTACCTTCAATACATTTACATTATTGATTGGAATTTTATTTTCATCAACCTCTTGCTTCTTTTCAGTATCTCAGCTTTGCTGGGTTTATGGGGTTTTAAAAATCGTGAGCCTCAATATGAAAATATACTTCCATTCAAACCATTAGGTGCCCTCTTGTTCCTGGCACTTGCGCTCATCAGTTTTGGATTTTTAGCTCAGGCTTATGGCAATGCGAATGATCCTTATATCAAAGTAATCAGAGATGCTATTTTGTATAGTCACCTGGGTTACGGAATTATTTTTGTAACCTATGTTGCTTCTAATTTTCTCTCTATGCTTTCTAATAACCTGCCGGTGAATAAGGTGCTATACAAGCCAAATCGTATGCCTTATTTTACTTTTAACCTGGCGGGCCTTATTGCAACACTTGCATTTGTATTTGTTAACAACTGGAAAGTTCCATACTTCAACAGCTACGCAGGCTATTACAACAGCATTGCAGATGTGCACAATATTTTAGGTGAAGATGAAGCGGCTGAAGGGTATTACCGCATGGCCAATACGCAAAGTTTTGGTGTAGATCATCATTCTAATTTTGTAATAGCTGGTATTGAACGCAATAAATATGAACGCATCAAAGAGCGCGTTCACCTGGAGCGCGCCAATCAATTGCGCCCCAGTGAGTATGCTTATGTTGATTTAGGAAATAATCTATACAAATCAGGAATGGCAGATGATGCGATAAGGCTTTACCTTAAGGCGTATCAGCTTTATCCGGATGTTGGCGCCATCAGCAATAATCTTGCACTATCCTTTTATGAGAGGCAAGCTTATGATTCAGCATTTTA
>DAOLDI010000234.1:0-4340 GCA_035327445.1 Cyclobacteriaceae bacterium
ATGAAATTGAAGAGAAGCTGAACATTAAAGTAAGACCACTCAGTTGGCCCATCAGTATGGGTAAAACGTTTAAAGGTGTTTACAGTCTCTATAATAAAAACCTGCACTTGTTTACACCCAGTAAAATCAAAGTAGAAGAGGGTATAGAAATTAAAGACATAAACAATACTGAAGTAGATAGGTATGTAGGCGAGAACAATGCCGCCAAACTGCGTGAAGATGTTGAACTGATCGAAGGGGTGTATCCGGAATTTGATGTGCAGGAATATTTAAAAGGAAATGTGGCCCCGGTATTTTTCGGTAGTGCCGTAAATAATTTCGGTGTTAAGGAATTGCTGGATACGTTCATACAAATTGCGCCTCCGCCAATACCCAGAGAAACTACTATACGAATTGTTAAACCCAACGAAGGCAAATTCAGTGGCTTTGTCTTTAAGATACATGCCAACATGGACCCCAAGCACAGAAACCGCATCGCTTTTTTGCGGGTGTGTTCAGGTAAGTTTGAGCGGGGAAGTAATTATTTGCATGTACGGAATGATAAAAGCATACGCTTTTCTAATGCAACGGCTTTTATGGCGCAAGACAGAGAAACTGTAGAAGAAGCCTGGCCCGGTGATATTGTGGGTTTATATGATACTGGCAATTTGAAGATTGGAGACACGCTTACAGACGGTGAGAAAATGACCTACAAAGGCATACCCAGCTTTTCTCCTGAGATTTTTAAAGAGGTATTAAATACCGATGCCATGAAGACCAAGCAATTGGAAAAAGGTTTGCTGCAATTGATGGAAGAAGGAGTAGCACAGTTATTCACTTATACCCTGGGCAATAAAAAAGTGGTAGGAACCGTAGGAGCACTGCAGTTTGAAGTGATTCAGTTCAGACTGAAGAATGAATATGGTGCTTCGTGCCAGTTTCAACCTGTAAATATTTTCAAGGCTTGCTGGATAAGCGCAGATGATGAAAAACAGTTGAACGATTTTATAACTTCAAAGCAGCGCTACATAGCGCATGATAAAGATGGCAAGCTGGTATTTATGGCTGAGTCGCGAGCATGGCTGCAGATGGTGCAGGAAAATTTTCCGGCCATCAAATTCCATTTTACTTCTGAGTTTAAAGATTAATGCAATAAATAGGCTTAGCGTTCTTGTGCTTCCCATTCCGAAACCTCAGGAATTCTGGAGTAGCAAAAAATTGCAGTTCAGAATTCAAGGATTATTTATTTGAAAGCATATAATCATAAATCATCTTTGAAACATTGGCCATAGCTGCAACACCCTCTTTTGGCTGTGGCATTTGTTTGGATAGAAGTACCAACACATATTTTCTTCCATCTGGCAAAAACACAATACCTGAGTCATGACGAACGCCTGTGATTGAGCCCGTCTTATGCGCTACTTTTACTTCTGCGGGAAGTTGAGCAGGAATCATGTCTTTAAATTTCTGGTCAAGTAAGATATCAATCATCGCTTCAGAAGCTGCTGCATTTACTGCCTTGCCGGAAGCCAGTTGTTCGAAAATCAGCATCAAATCATAAGCAGTGGTGGTGTTATTTAATCCCTGCTGATAGGCCTTGCCATCTTCAACACCTCTTAATACCTGTATATCTTTTGCGCCCATCCCGCGCATGGTTTGTGTAACTTTTTTAGCATCCACATATTCAATCACAATATTGGTGGCCAGGTTAGAGCTCATGATAATCATATCATAAGTCAAATCGTAGAGTGTAGCTTTTTGTCCTACTTTGGTATAGAGTTCTTTTTCGCTGTCATCATCAGCATTTAAGCTGTAAGCGCTGCCATCCACAATACTGCTGAAAACATTCTTTACTTCAATTGAATCAGATAAAGACCATCTGCCTTCTGCTGCTTGCTTATATACTTCAATCATTACAGGTGTTTTCATGGTGCTGGCGGCATGAAAAACTTCTGATGCATTCATCAGCAATTCTTCTCCGCTTTGTAAATCTTTGAAAGCTACCGCGAAGACACCTTCCTGCGTATTTAACTCATTGGCTATTTGTTCCTGAAGTGTTGCCAGTTTATTTTCTTGTTTACAGGCCATCATTAAAATCAAAATGGCACACATCAATATTACTCTCATAAGTTTTGGGTCTTTGATTCAGCAAAATAATAAATCCGCAGAGCATTAATGGGGCTTATCAATATCTTTGATGAATGGATGTGCAATCTTTAGAAGTACTTTATGAAGACAATCACTTGCTGGCCATTAATAAGCCTTGCGGTATATTGGTGCAGGGAGATGCCACGGGCGATAAGCCCCTGGTAGAGATTGCGAAAGATTACATCAAGCAAAAGTATGATAAGCCGGGCGCTGTTTTTTTGGGAGTTGTGCACCGGCTCGACAGACCTGTGAGTGGGGTAGTTGTTTTTGCCAGAACTTCAAAAGCGCTGGAAAGAATGAATGCACTTTTCCGGGAGAGGGAAACAGAGAAAATTTATTGGGCAATTGTTGGAAATAAACCACCCAAGGAAGAAGGCAGACTTATTCATTGGTTGCTGAAGGATGAAAAGAAGAATAAAACAGCAGCATTCAATAAAGAACGTGAAGGTGCCCAGCTTTCTGAACTGACTTACAGGCTTATAGCTGCAATTAATGGAAAGTCTTTACTGGAAGTTAAACCGGTTACCGGACGTCCTCATCAAATTCGGGTTCAGTTGGCTTCAATGGCTTGCCCGATATTGGGAGATTTGAAATACGGTTTTCCGACCGCTAATCCAGATGCCAGTATTTGTTTGCATGCCAGAAAACTTAGTTTTGCGCATCCTGTTAAAAAAGAGTTGATAAGTGTAGAAGCGCCATTACCCAACCTGGCTGTTTGGCGCTCATTTAATCAAATATAAAAAGATGAGTAGCCCACAGTGGATTGAACGATTAAAAAAGAGATGGAACCTGCACAGTGCCCGGCAGGTGATAATTGTTTTGATTGTATTTGCCTGTACAGGTACAACCGTGCTTTTAATCAAGAAACCTTTGTTTGCCTGGTGGTTTCCGGATGGTGACAAGCCGCTTTGGGCCAGCATTTCTTATTGGATTCTCATATTTCCGGTTTATAATGTTTTCCTATTAGGCTATGGATTCCTTTTCGGACAGTTTAAGTTTTTCTGGGAGTTTGAGAAGAAGTTTTTTAATCGGATTTTTTCTAGTAAAAGCGGGAAATAAAATTGTCGCAATCGTGTGAGGGCTTCTATTCGCCTATTAGTACGATCTAATTTTCATAAAATTTTAAATTCATTCATTGTATCGCTTTGAGTTGATTCAAATTATTGCTTACTTTAATCAAACTAAATTACATTTCATGAAAAAAGTAATACTGTTAAGTTTCCTAAGTATGGTATTGGTATCATACTCAGCCTCTGCATCTAAATATAAAATTGATGATGCAGTTGTAGAATCTGTGTTTGAAAGTACTACTGTACTTTCTGGTGATTTTATGTCTTTAGGTAGTAGTCTGGGAGTAACCATTAACAAAGCTACATTAGAAGAGAAGAATGTATGGATTGCCGTACTATTAGACTTCTTTCTGGGTGGTTTGGCTGTGCACAGGGTTTACCTAGGGGGTACGCCCATGTTGATTGTTGGTTATTTACTAACATGCGGAGGTATTTTTGGTATTGTGCCATTAATTGACCTCATTGTTCTCGTTATCAATAATGAGGATATAAGCAAGTATGTAAATAATGACAGATTCTTTATGTGGTAGTCACCTAAAAGATAAAATTTAAAAAGGAGGCTCAGCCTCCTTTTTTTATAAGTTCATTTTCAATAATTATGGTGCTGATTTTATCATTAAATGATTGCACAACTTTTTCATTATTTTGAGTGGCTAATTTAGCAGCATAACGTGCCCCTCCATTATAAAACATATAAAAGAGTGCAACGCCTGTAAATACGCCTGATAAGTAATAGGCGTTTAGAAAACTCTCAACGCTAAAGTAAACAAGCCCCGCTTGTACAGTTAATGAGAATAATCCTTTGAGGGGAAAGCCAGCATACATTTGACCACTACCCGGAATCACCAAAGATAAATTCTGAGCTTTCTTCGGATTTTTGAATTTATGATTGAGAATTTCTTCATACTGATTAACGTCCGCATTCAGATCATTGACTGTTGCATATCTTTCATATTTTTCTTTAGCCTCCCTCCATCTTTTAAGCTTATTTAAGCAAAGTATTTCCAGAAAGAGTAGCTCATCATCAAATTCACTTCCTTCAAAATTGTAATTGAATTCCTGTATGTGCCCTATGGCTAAATCTGGTTTTTCAGCTAAAAAGGCATTAAAGCTCAGTTCATAAAACAAAAGAAATCTAAGACT
>DAOLDI010000235.1:0-4334 GCA_035327445.1 Cyclobacteriaceae bacterium
GAATTGCTGAATTGGTTATTGTGAATTTTTACATCATACGGATAAGGATTATATAACACATCAGCCCTGTAGTTATTGTCAACAGTTTGTACACCTCCAATAGCTCCTTCCTGCTCTTCTTCACCTTGATTGAGCGCAGCTACCAATTCATAACTCACTATGGCAATTCCTACTGTACGATTATTTACAATTTCATTTTCAAAAATTTCAATATTATTGGTAGCAAGCACCATCATACCAGAGCCGGGCGGAATACTGGCCACCACATTTCCCTTCATCGCAAAATTTTCATGATTGTTACTGCGTATTGTATTGTTAAATACTTTAGTTGAATGGCCATAAGTAGTAAGACCAGGTAAATCAAACACTAAAATTCCGCCTGTATTATTATATGCTTCATTGCCATAAATCTCAACCCATTTAGAATTTTCTGATTCAATGCCAGCTACATTATGAAAAGCAATGTTGTTGCGGATAATCACACTATCACTTTGCCCAACATAAATTCCGGCATCAGACGAACCGCTGGCAATACACTCTTCTATCAAAACATTTTTACAAAGCACCGGATAAATGGCATAAGCACCATTAGTTGTTTTCGGTCCTCCACTCCATGATGCATTGATTCTCCTGAAGGTAATGCCATCTGTATCACTTACTTTGATATTATCACCGGCTGCATCGAACACGGTAAAGTCTTCCAGCACAATATTTACTCCATTACTTATTTTCAAACCCTCTGCTCCTTCCTGCTGATCTTTAAAAGAAAGTATAGTTTTATCCATACCCTTGCCTCGTATGGTGATGTTTTTCTTGCCATCCATACTCAGGCTGCGGGTAAACAAAAAATGACCTTCGGGTAAATCGATAGTTTCGCCATCTTCAACAAGAATCAACCTGGTTTGTAAATCTTTCTCAATGGATTTCCAGATGATGGGCTCTTGTTTTTCGATGCTGCAGGCATAGAATACTGATATGATTAGTAACGAAAAAAAATTAATTGACTGCTTCATGGTTCAAATTAAAACTTTTTACCGATGAAGTAAAGGCTCTTACTTTTTGGATTTATAATAATCTTCAAAAGTCATGATATTTCTAGTGCGATTTCCTTTGATGATCTGTAGGTGATAAAGTAATGACATACCCAGTAATAAGAAAATAGAAATGTACCCATAACTTAGTACTTGTAGGTTATATACGAACAATCCCTGGTAAGAAAGTATATCATAACCAAAAAGGAAAATTCCCAGAAAGATTACAATCATTATATAACCCGCTCCTTCTCTTTCATTTAAGAGAGCACGAATAATAACAAACGCAGCATAAATAAGTGCTAAAGCAGACATAACCATATAGGCTGGCAGCAGCAAGGTAAAGTGAAGTGGGCTCAGTATTATGGTAAACCCAATAAAAAACAGATTGCCTCCTACGAAAAAGTACTTTACAATTCTATTATCCTCTTCGCCAAAGACTCTTCCCAGAAACAGAATAGCATAAATCATGGTCACGTAAAGACTAATGTATTCAATGTGAATCATCAGATTCCAATCAAATTGTGGAAAGTACTGAATAACCAGGTATTGGTTAGAGAAAACTGCTCTTACGCCCCAGGCAAGGGCTAGTATCGCAAAATAGAAAACCACCCTTCTTTTTGATCTTAAAAAATAAAATAGTAGGGCTAAAATTGTTATTAACATCAATACCAGAAATTCAAGGATAATACTTAATTCAGTCCACCCAGACTGTCCTATAATTTTATCGGGGCCTGCAATAAAAATAGATTCTCGCACCCCTCCGAGGTTATGATGAAAATTTGCCACGACCAATTGGATGCGGAGTGTATCGCTTTGAGGTACATAGCTCACAATTTGAGGCAACCATTGAGGAATGGTTTCTTCTCGTGTTGTGCCAACAACACCATTTTTAGCAATTAATGAATTATTAATCCACAGTTCGTATGCACAATAGATTTGAGGCAACTCGAACGCAATATCTTTAGTATTTGCAGGGAGAACCACTTGAAGGCTATAATTACCATAACCCAGGCCACTTTTTGATGCTCTGATTTGATTAAAAAGTTGCGGGAATTCCACTAGAGTTAGCTGATGGATGCGCAGGGTTTGCTCACTATACAGCTGATTATCGGTAAAATACCAAAAACCATCAAGTGCAATTTTCTCCTTTGCTAAGTTAAATCCGTGCAGGTTAATTAAGCCTTTTTCAGATTTAGGTTTTGCGGAAAAAGATTGAAAAGAAATGCCAACTAAAAGACAAACAATAAGAAGCTGCGTGTTTCTGACACGCAAAATGCTGATTCTCATAGATTGTCATTAATTGCAGCAATATATAAAAAGTCATTAGCTATTCTATGTCTCCTAATAAATGCTAAACATTTTTTCATAAGAACCAGCTAATGAACAAAGCAGCATGACTGAAACTATATACGAAGTGCTGAAGGAGAGCGGTTGCAACAGGCTAGCATCCATATCCCCGGTTAACTTTTTGTATAAACTTCAGGCTCCATTAAATCTTTGAATAGATTTGTTTTAACCTGTCTTACTGTTTGATTTCGGTTTCATACCAAATAAAACTCTCATTGCACTAACGGGGCGAATCAGGAAAAGATAAATAAGTATGCAAGTAATTAAAGTAAGCAGGCTCACCAACCAAAACTTTACAGTAACACTCCAATTGAGCTGGCATATATAAAAGCCTATCCAAATAATTATAGTCTGATGCAGGATGTAAAAAGGGTATAGCCCTTCATTTATGTGTTGTAAAAATTTGTGTTCCTTGTTCAGGTATTGTTGTCCGTATGCAATTACAGCTGCTACCCAAAACCAGGCAACAAAAGTGGCCAGGACATCAAAAACGGTTCCGAGTACTTGCCTTTCAAAAGGTAAAACAAGCAGTCCGCGAAAGCTTAAGTAAATAGTATAGAAAGGCATCAACACAATGATTGCTGATATAAGTATAGTCTTCCGGTTTGTTTTAAAAGAGTTCCATATTTTCACTTCACTGTAACAAATCATACCGAAAAGAAAGAAACAGAAGTACAACATAAAGTAAGCCCAGTCATCGATAAAGGCATGCGTTTCATCAGGAAAGTAGGGGCGTAAACTTACCTGCGTAATTAAAATTAAAATCATAGGCAAAAACAAAAGCAGCAAAGGCTTTTGCATCCAATAAGCTAGTTTGTCTTTTAGTTTTTTGGATTCTGGCCCTCGCAGGTAAATCAGCAGCGGCAAAGCCAATATTGAATACACTAACAAATACCAGATAAACCAAAGGTGATGCCAGCTGAAACTTCCTTCAGGGTAAGGAACAAAGTTGAAGACTGTTTTATAAAACTCCCAGTAGTTTGAGTAAGTGTTGATGTGTTCAAAATAAATTTGTGGGGGCACGATAATGAACATGCCAAAGAGCAGCGGAATAAAAAGTCTTCTGAATCTTTCTGAAGCAAACTGCTTTGTACTTCGTTTACCAAGTGCCATATAAGTTCCGGCACCAGAAATAAAAAGTAACAAGGGCATGCGCCACTCATGCAGCCAAAGCATCCAATAGCGGAATGAGTTACTCAATTCATTGTTCTTAATGTGCCAGTCCCAGGGCACAAACAACATACCCGTATGATAAAACAACAAAATGAGAATGGCGATTGCCCTCAGCCAGTCGAGGTCATGGCGTCTGCCCTTGTTAAGTGTGGTTTGCATGCTTTTGTTTTTGAAGCAAATAAACTACAGTGCACAGCCAATCTAAGACTGTTTTTATAAGCTGGACGAATGATTTTATAAAGTCGAACAAAAGCCTCATCCCCATCCCTTCTCCTCCCGAAGCTTCGGGAGGAGAAGGGTGCCAGATTCTGTGTATTATTTAGATTGGAATAATAATTTGAAGATATTTATTGCCAAAATTATGAATAACATTTACCCCGCCCAGCCCGCAGACGCACCCGCATTAAGTACATTGGTAAACCTGGCTTACCGAGGTGAGAGTGGCAAACAAGGCTGGACAACCGAATCTGATTTAATTGATGGCACCAGAACTGATGCAGAGCTGATTGAACAAATCATCAGAAAGCCAGGAAGCCTGATCTTAAAATATGTAGAAGAAAATGAAATTATAGGCTGTGTAGAACTGCGTAAAGAGGGTGAAGGATTTTACCTGGGCATGCTAACCGTTAAACCCAACATACAAGGCAAAGGCATTGGCAAAGCTTTGCTTAGCGCATCAGAAGAAGAAGGTCGCAAACAAGGATGCACTAAAATGTTTATGCGCGTACTTGCGCCCCGTCTGGAACTTATTGCCTGGTATCTAAGACATGGGTATACCTT
>DAOLDI010000236.1:0-4333 GCA_035327445.1 Cyclobacteriaceae bacterium
TAACCTTTCATGTGGGTTCAGCGCGGGAAAAGGAGGGAAGAACCGGTTTTGCCCATTTGTTTGAACATTTACTTTTCCTGGAATCTGAGAACCTGGGAAAAGGTGGCCTGGATAAATTGAATGCAAAAGTAGGTGGCTCTGGCGCCAATGGTTCCACCAGCAGAGACAGAACCAATTATTATCAGACAGTTCCCAATGATGCATTAGAGAAGATGATTTGGGCAGAAGCTGATAAGCTGGGCTATTTTATCAATACAGTTACGGATGCTGTGCTTGCGAAAGAAAAAGAAGTTGTTAAAAACGAAAAACGACAGGGTGTGGATAATCAGCCTTACGGACATGCTGGTTATGTAACGGGTAAAAATCTTTACCCTGCGGGGCATCCTTATAACTGGCAAGTAATTGGCTCATTGCAAGACTTGCAGAATGCAACGCTAGATGATGTTAAAGAATTTTACCGCAAATGGTATGTGCCTAATAATGCCACCCTGGTAATTGCCGGAGATTTTGATGCAAAGCAGGCAAAGGCATGGGTAGAAAAGTATTTTGCAGAAATACCACGTGGTGAAGAAATCAGTAAGTCGGAAAAGAAGCCGGTTAGTTTAACAGCAAGTAAGTCTTTATACCATGAAGATAATTTTGCACGTGTACCACAACTTACCATGACCTGGCCTACGGTTGAGCAGTATCATCCTGACAGTTATGCACTAAGTCTACTCAGCGACATTTTGACCAATGGCAAGAAATCTCCTTTCTACAAGGTACTTGTTGAAGATAAGCAAGTAACATCAGGTGTTAATATGTATCAGTATGGGGCAGAGCTTGCCGGAGAGTATGCGCTTTCTGTAAGGGCTTATCCAAATATTAAATTAGATGATGTAAAATCTGCTGTGGAGGAAGCCTTTCAAAAATTTGAAACAGAAGGTGTTGATCCGCAGGCTTTGGAAAGAGTGAAGGCCATTCGGGAAACAAATTACTATAATGGTTTGGGTGGAGTCTTGGGCAAAGCTTTTCAACTGGCCCAATACAATATTTTTGCCGGTGACCCCGCCTATATCAATGAAGACATCAAGCGTGTTTTGGCCGTGAGTGCAGATGATATTATGCGGGTATATGAGAAGTATATCAAAGACAAAAATTATGTAGCCACTTCTTTTGTACCCAGGGGTCAATTGCAATTATCACTAAGCGGAGCTACAAAAGCGGAAGTAGTAGAAGAAGCCATTGTGATGGGTGCTGAACAAGCCATTGATTTGTCTGAGACGCATACCTATGAAAAAACACCATCCAGTTTCGACAGGAGTATAGAGCCAGCTTACGGACCAGCACCCGAATTAAAAATTCCGGATGTATGGCAAACATCTTTACAAAATGGTATGAAGGTGTTTGGAATTGTAAATGATGAGCTTCCATTGGTGCAATTCAACATCAGGCTCAAAGGTGGTATGCTGCTGGATGATCCTGATAAAGTAGGCGTGGCCAACTTATTGGCGAATATGATGACGCGCGGCACAGCAACAAAAAGTCCTGAAGAACTGGAAGAAGCCATTGATAATTTAGGTGCCAGAATTTCTGTAAGTGCTGGCAGAGAAAGTTTCGTGATATCAGCTAATGCATTAGCCAGAAATTATGATGCTGTACTTGCACTGATTGAAGAAATATTATTGGAACCACGTTGGGATGAAAAAGAATTTGACCTGGCCAAGCAAAGAGTAAGCGCCAGCCTGGTGCAACAAAAAGGAAATCCTACAGCTATAGCTTCTAATGTTTTCAATGAGCTGCTTTATGGCTCGGACAATATCCTGTCTAAAAATGTTTTAGGTGATGAAGACAAAATTGCTGAGATAAGCATGGATGATCTCAAAGCATATTACGAAGCTAACATCAGTCCTTCAATTGCGAATATGCATGTGGTAGGTGCGATTGATCAGAGAAAAGTTAAATCGTCTCTTAAAAATCTTGAGACAAACTGGTTAGCGAAAACAGTAAACTTTCCTGAACTTAATTTACCAGCCCGACCAACACAGGCTAAAGTATATTTTTATGATGTACCCGAAGCCAAGCAATCGCAGCTAAGAATAGGTTACCTGGCATTGGCAGAAACAGATGCTGATTATTATCCGGCCAGTGTAATGAATTATATTTTAGGTGGGGGAGGTTTTGCTTCACGCCTTACACAAGAATTAAGAGAGGGTAAGGGATACACTTACGGCATCAGGTCTGGCTTTTCAGGTACTACTATTCCTGGCGCATTCAGCATTTCTACCGGTGTGCGCAGCAACGTAACATTTGAATCACTCGAATTGATTATCGATATCCTGAGAAAATATCCGCAGACATTCAGTGCAGAAGATCTGGAAACAACACAGGGCTTCTTATTGAAAAGCAATGCGCGCGCTTTTGAAACACTGGGTGCCAAGCTTGGCTTACTTACTGATATGAGCAGTTACGGATTGCCGGTAGATTATGTAAAACAACAGGAAAATATTGTACGCAACATGACAGTTGAAAGAATTGCCGAGCTGGCAAATTTGTATGCCAATCCTGATGAAATGATTTACCTGGTGGTTGGCGATGCCAAAACACAGTTGAATACTTTGGCGCAATTAGGATTCGGTGAGTTCATCTTGTTGAATCCTATGTAGGATAAAGTGCGTGAATTACATTATTTAAAGAAATCTCCAGATTTTAAAGTAAAGAAGGAGACTTCTTTTTCTCAGCATAAATAGAAAGCCGGGCCATGGCTTCTTGCCATGTTGTTGCAAAATAATTGCGTGCCTTTACCCAGTCGGCAGAATCTCGCCAGCCAGAATGCACCAATGTAATACTGGTTTGTTTTTTTCCTATGGGGTTAAGAATGATGGTGACTTTGGTTAGCGGATGAACGTGATTCATGGTTTCATCAAATTCAGCCGGACCTTTTACTTCAAAACTTAAGTGGCGGTCTTTTTCAATGGTTAATATTTTACAGCCTTCATTGAATTGCATATCATCTTCCCAGTACAATTCAAACTTTCCCCAAATTACAGCACTTACATTGGTTTTGCGAACCAGCCATTTTTCAAGGTGTTTGCTGTCAGTGAACATAGCAAAGACATCTTTTGCAGGACGTTTAAGTACAACAGTTTCAATAATAGGAGCTTGCAAAGCGCTCTGTGCAAAACCTGTAAAGGCTGCACAAAATAGCCATGCCACCAAAACCATAGATTTGATTGAGAAAGGATTCTTCATATTTAGCGTACTGAAAACTTAGCTTCAAAGTTCATATAATTTCATTGTGTATTCAGGCTTAGTCTCATGAATTTATTTCAATGTAAGAAAAAGCTGAAATTTTTCATATTCAATATGGTATATGCCCCTAATTGAATAATTACCGGACATTTGGCAAACGGAATGATTAACTTTACAACGTATAAACTAACGCAAATAGTAGCAAATGATTGAAATCACTATATCAGCAAGAAATGCATCCCTTGCACCTGGCATGGATGTTCGCAGAATTCTGCCCTTCAGACTGCGCAGAATGGTAGGGCCTTTCATTTTTATGGATCATGCCGGACCAGTAAACATAGCTCCGGGTGCAGCTGATAAGGTTGACGTTTTACCGCATCCGCATATTGGCTTATCTACCGTGAGTTATTTATTTGGGGGTAAGGTGATGCATCGCGATAGCCTGGGGGTTGAGCAATTGATTGAACCCGGAGAAGTAAACTGGATGACTGCCGGAAGAGGCATTTCGCACTCAGAGCGTTTTGAAGATCCCAGCGTACTGGCAGGAGGTGAGCTGGAATTGATACAGACCTGGGTAGCATTGCCTGAAAAAGATGAAGAAGCAGCGCCTGACTTTGTGAATTATAAAAAATCTGAGTTGCCAGTATTTACCGATAAAGGCATTTGGATGCGCCTGATTGCAGGCGAAGCATTTGGATTGCATAACGAAGTGCAAACACATTCACCGCTTTTTTATTTACATGTTGTTTTAGCGAAGGGCGCCAGGATGAGCCTGCCGGGAAATTATGCTGAGCGTGCTATTTATGTAGCCAAAGGTGAAGTAGAATTACAAGGCAGGTTTTATGGCATCGGACAAATGATTGTTTTCAATACCGGGGCAGAACCTGTGATTAAGGCGAAGACAGATACCACCATCATGTTGCTAGGCGGTGAGCCGCTGGGTGAGCGGTTTATCTGGTGGAATTTTGTTTCTTCCCGCAAAGAAAGAATTGAACAAGCAAAAGAAGACTGGAAGCAAGGAAGAATTATTTTACCTCCAACAGATAACCGGGAATTTGTTCCCTTACCTGAAGACAAAAGCAGACCAGCAGGTAGCCCTGCG
>DAOLDI010000237.1:0-4331 GCA_035327445.1 Cyclobacteriaceae bacterium
GCATGACCTGGCCAAAGAAATTACAAAACGTTATCCTTACTTTGATACTAAGGTAACTGTAGTTGGTCATATGCAGCGCGGTGGTGCCCCCTCCTATTTTGACCGCGTACTGGCAAGTAAAATGGGTGTTGCTGCTGTTGAAGGATTAATTGATGGCAAAGCCGGTGTAATGGTTGGCATTAAAAACAATGAAATTGTTTATAACGATTTCAATACCATCAGCAACGGTGATGCACCGGTTGATAAAGAAGCATTACGTATATCTAAAATACTCTCTATATAAACATTTTTTTGCAGTAAAATGAAACAACTAACTGTAGGTATAGATATAGGCGGAACCAATACAAAGTACGGCATTGTAGACCGTGATGGTAATGTCTTATTTCAGTCCAGCATTGTAACGCAAAAGCATGATGAGTTCAAAGACTTTCTGCATGAGTTAATGCTGGCTTTGCAAGATGCGCTTGCTAAAGTAAAAGGCGACCACAAAGTATATGGCATAGGTGTTGGCGCTGCCAACGGTAATTTCTACAAAGGCACCATTGAACATGGTACCAACCTGAAATGGAAGGGCATCATTCCTTTAGCCGATATGATCAAAAGTTATTTTGATATCCCGGTGGTAGTAACTAATGATGCGAACGCAGCAGCAGTAGGAGAACTTGTTTACGGCAGTGCCAAAAACATGAAAGATTTTATTGTGATTACGCTAGGCACTGGATTGGGAAGTGGTATTGTGGCCAACGGACAAGTCATCAATGGCAAACACGGTATTGCAGGAGAACTTGGTCATACACTGGTAAATGTTAATGGCAGGTATTGTGGTTGCGGTAAAAGAGGTTGCCTGGAAACTTATGTTTCAGCAACAGGCATCAGAAGAACGGTTTATAAATTATTGGCCGATCATTTAGAAGACAGCGTCTTGCGTGGCATTAGCTTTGATGATTTGGGCACCAAAATGATTACCGATGCTGCGCGTAATGGAGACATAGTTGCGCAGGAGGCCTTCGAATACACCGGAAGAATTTTAGGCACCAAACTTTCAGATACGGTGGTGCATACCAATCCGGAGGCAATATTCTTGTTAGGTGGTTTATCATTGGCTGGTGACCTCATATTCAAGCCAACCATCAAGCATTTAGAGGCTAATTTAATGCCTATGTTCAGGGGCAAAACCAAAGTATTACCTTCTGGCTTGCAAGCCAATGCAGCCCCAATTTTAGGTGCAAGTAGTTTGATCTGGAATTACTTGGATAACCTACAGGATAAAGAATCACTTGTTTTTCAGGTTAACTGAAAAGAAAAATCCGGGCACTGACCCGGATTTTTTTATGCCATTAAATTTTTAGCTGATTCTTTCTACTTTCTTACCCAGGTAGGCAGAGTACATCCACACCAGCTTTTCTTGTTCACGTATGTAATCACTCATCAGCGCATTTGTACCTTCATCACCTGTGTCGGCCGAAAGTTCAAGCAAGACTCTTTGTTTCGTCAGAATCTTTTTGAAACTATCCAGGATATTTTCAACAGCTTCAATTCCCTCTATAACAGCTGTTCTTTCTTTCACTTCTGAATTTTGTATATAAGCAGTAAATGAATGTGATGGTGTAAAGCCAAGGGTTAGAATTCGTTCTGCTATTTCGTCAATCTTGACCAGTAAATCAGTGTAAAGCTCTTCAAACTTTACATGCAATTCAAAAAACTTATCACCTTGTATATTCCAGTGATAGCCCCTTGTATTCATATAGAATACCTGGTAATTAGCCAGTAAATCATTTAAAAGTGCAGCAAGCGTTTCTGATTTTTTAGTGTCAAGTCCTATACGATTGGTTTGTGTCATAATTCCATATTTTTGTTTGATTTATTAACAGCAGGAAGCCCATAATAATTTACTATTTTTAGAAAAATATGAAGAATTTGACCCTTTTTAAGGCCTTTTTTTACTTCTTTCTGCTCCTGATAATCCCCGCCTGTAAATCACAACAATCTCATCAGGTAAGTGTTGTAAAACCCAAGACTTATCACCGTTGGTATATGCCCAAAAAGGATAAGAAAAAGAAGCGCACTAAAACTATTTACATGAAAAGTTAAGCGGGCAGACTTATAAACTTTTTAATACCAGATCTAAATTTCTTCTAAAAGTAATTTTCAAAGGACTGAGTTGTCGGAGATGTGCGGTTAGAATTGAACCATAAAAGATACCGATGAGCAGATTTGTAATATCTTTAGTTGAGCTTGTTTTAGTAATTTGTTTTTTGAAGATACCTTCAAGCACAAATTTTTCAATCAATTGATCCAGCGATAGAATTTCAACTTTGTGGATATCAATAACATTTGGATAAAGTAAGATCTTTTCTTCAGCCTTAACGGGGAAGGGTCTTGGTGTTCTTTTCAGGTCAGAAAGATACGCCACAAGTGCGAGCATCATACCCGGATACTTTTCACACTCCTCACTTAACCTGTCAAATAATAAATACAAAGCCTCACTACCTTCTTTTGGTTTCTGGTTCAACTCCACTACCCTGTCTAAACACCACAGTCTGAAATGATAAAGCAGCAAGTCTTCTTTCTGCGGGAAATATTTAAAGAAAGTAACCTTGGATATTTTCACCTTCTTGCAGAGCTGGTCAACATGCAAATCATCAAAAGAACGTTTACCCGTCATTTTCTGTGCTTGATCTAAAATTACCAGCTTAAGTTTGGCTGCCTTTTCTTTTCTGATACCCATATAAATCTGCAATTGTGTACAAATTATAACACTTATATTGTGGCGCAAAATTTAATCAAGATGAAATCGCCATTAAAATATCTTACACCCGGGATGATGTTAATTCAGGCGACCTGCCTGCTGCAAAGGCAGCTTACATCTAAGCCTAAACTTAAAATTATTAACAGATGAAACGCTTCATTATTCTATTATCTGCTTTTACGGTATTTGCCTGTAGCATTTCTACCGATGAAAAGAAAGCCCGGGTAAGAGGCCCAATAGCGCAAAAGGCCATGGTAGTAAGTGCGCATCCCTTAGCTACCAAGGTAGGTATTGAGGTGCTTAAGCGAGGAGGTAATGCCGTTGATGCCGCCATCGCAGTTCAGTTTGCATTGGCTGTGGTTTTTCCGGGAGCCGGCAACATAGGTGGTGGAGGTTTTTTACTGATTCGTGAAAAAGATGGCAAAATTGCGAGTATCGATTTCAGGGAAAAAGCTCCGGCTGCAGCAAGAGCCGATATGTTTTTAGGTGAAACAGGTGAAGTAATTGATAAACTAAGTACACGCGGCCATTTGGCTGCCGGTGTGCCCGGCTCAGTTGCCGGTATGGCGGAAGCGCATAAACGGTACGGCACACTCTCTTGGAAAGAATTGCTGCAACCCGCAATTGAACTTGCCTTAAATGGATTTGAGCTAACGGAAAAAGAAGCGGCAGATTTAAACTCAGTACAGGAAGATCTGAAAAAATACAATACAGTATTGCCAGAAAACCTGATGAAGGATGAATGGAAAAAAGGAGACATTATTTATTACAAAGATCTTGGGCACACTTTAGAGCGCATACGCGATAATGGCCGCGATGGATTCTATAAAGGCAAAACCGCAGATGACATTGTTGCTGAAATGCAGCGTGGCAATGGATTGATTACACATGATGATCTTGAAAATTATGAAGCAGTTTGGCGAGACCCGATTACAGGCTGGTACAAAGACTACAAAATAATTTCTATGGCCCCGCCATCAAGCGGTGGTATTGCTTTACTGCAATTATTAAAATCGGTTGAACCCTACCCTATCAAAAACTGGGGTCATAATACAAGTAAAACAGTTCATTTAATGACTGAGGCCGAACGCAGAGTTTATGCCGACAGGGCGCAACATTTGGGTGATCCTGATTTTTTTAAAGTCCCCCTTAAACAGCTTATCAGCGATCAGTATAATGATGATCGCATGAGCACTTTCAATCCAGAGAAAGCTACACCAAGTGCAGAAGTAAGTGCAGGCTTAATTCAAGCCTATACTGAATCAGAAGAGACAACACACTTCTCCATTGTTGATCCTTTTGGTAATGCAGTTGCCCTCACCACAACCATTAACGGTTGGTATGGTAATACAGTAGTTGTTGCCGGCTCTGGATTCTTTCTCAACAATGAAATGGACGATTTCAGCGCGAAACCCGGTACACCCAATATGTTTGGTGTAATTGGTGGTGAAGCCAATAAAATTGAACCAGGTAAACGCATGCTCAGCAGCATGACACCCACAATTGTAGAAAAAGATGATCAACTCTTGATGATTGTAGGTACTCCCGGTGGTTCAACCATTATTACTTCTGTTTTCCAGGT
>DAOLDI010000238.1:0-4281 GCA_035327445.1 Cyclobacteriaceae bacterium
AACAGCACCTGGCCTAAGCCCGTCATCAAGGCAACTTTTCCGGTTGATTTGATTAAGCGCAGGTCAAGTTTCAGTCCGACAATAAACAGCAACACTGCAATACCAATCTCGGCCAGCAGTTTGATGTTTTCAAATGAACGAACTATGTTGAATACGGAAGGTCCAACCAAAATACCCAAGCCAATAAAAATGACAATAAGTGGTTGCTTTAAAAACTGACCTACCAAACCCAACAAGGCAGCCATTAAAAGAATGATGGCAAACTCATAAAATGGATTTTCGAAGATATGCGCGTACCACTCCATCAGGGCATAATGATTAAGGGCATGCTGCCATCATGAACCAGGTCATGCACTGTGAACCTCCTTAATAAATTATCGTTGAGTTTGCGTGTTCCTTTTTGCAAAACAAGAATAGATTTTGGCTTGTGCTGCATGTAGTTTTTTAACTCGGCACCAACATCAGCCCCTTTGAAGAGATGATAACTTGTTTGAATTTTTTTATGGTACTCTTCTGCAAGTTGCTTCAAGTATTGCTTAGTTTCAGCTTCTTCATCTGGAGATTTGATTAAGCTGATGAACTCAATCTCTTTGATGCATCCTGAGAAAATTTCTAGTAACTGGTTTAAGGCAGTTTGATTGAGCGGAAATTTGTGATGTACTGCAATACTGAGCGATTCTGGTTCCAAATTGCTGGCATGCGCTGGCACAGCCACACAAGTATTGTTTACATCTTCAATAATTTTAGTGGCCACGCTGCCGAAAAAAATTTTCTTCATCAGCCCTGTTTCTTTTAATCCAAGTAAAATCAGGTTGCGGTGACTTTTTTCTACTAAAGCTGAAAGACTTTCCGTTAGATTTTTGGCGCTGGCTTGTGTGTAAAAAATGGTATCATCAGCAAAAGCATCCTCGGCAAGATGTTTCAGTTTGTCCTGCGCCTCCTTAATTTCATTTTCTATGATTTGATTTTTCACCTCCTGTTCGGTAAGCACGGGGGCTAAACCCGGTACCTGGTGCAGCAGCAATACTTCTGCCTGAAGCAAGTTCGACCATTTGGCGGCTAAGGCAATGATGGAATGAGTTGCTTCAGAAAAATCTATTAATACAATGAGTCGGTTCAGCATAATTTGTGGCGCATTTCTTTACAGTAAGACTTAAATTTAGTTTTTATTTGAGAATTTTAGTTTAAATAAAAGTATTGAAATTCTTCCATTTTCAACGATTATCAGATTGTAACCGTTTGTAATCGGCTTAATTCGTAAGTAAGCGCTTAATACACGAATCGTTTTGCAGGCCCCCTGCACCTTTGTATCAGCAATGGCAACGAAGCCAAAGCTTGAAATACATGTTTAACTAAAATTATTACACACATGAACACTTTAAAGAACAACGTACAGCTTATCGGTCGCCTGGGTAAAAACCCTGAAGTAAAAACTTTTGACAGCGGCAAGACATTGGCCACCTTCAGCGTAGCCACCAACGAGAGCTACCGCAACGCAAAGGGAGAGAAGGTAGAAGAAACCCAGTGGCACAATATTGTTGCCTGGGGCAAGCTGGCAGAGGTTGCAAGCAAGTACCTGAAGAAAGGTTCTGAAGTTGCCTTACAGGGCAAACTCATCCACCGCGATTATGAAAGCAATGGTGTGAAGAAGTACATCACCGAAATTAATGTTCACGAATTGATGATGCTCGGCTCTAAAGAAAAAGAGTAATTAGACTTAGGTTTAAATAAACCGCAGGCGACCATGTGTTGTCTGCGGTTTTTTGTTTTAACTAATCTGTGGTTCAGATTTTCGAAGAATTTTGGTATTTGATTTTATTGGTTTCCTTATTTACCTCACCCCATCCAAGCTTTTCAGGTGCCACAGATTGTGCTACCCCTCTCCACCCGAAACTTCGGGTGGAGAGGGGTGATTCAGCGCCTGGCGTTTGGCAGAAATTAAAAGGGGGGTGAGGTCCTATGCTCCACGTTTACTAATTTGCTTTCAAATTCATTTACAATTTTTCTCTGATGATATCTGTACAAGAAGCTTCTGCCATAATCTTAGCACACAAATTAATTTTTCCTGTAGAGGAATTAGCTATCTCAGCTGTGCATGAAAAAGTACTTGCAGAAGCTATTCAAGCCGACAGGGATTTTCCGCCTTACAACAGAGTTGCTATGGATGGCATTGCCATTCAGTATCAGGCTTATCAATCGGGACAAAGAACTTTTCAGATTGCCGGAGTGCAGCGCGCAGGTGAGGCTGCAAAGAAAATAAATAAAGCAAACACTTGTCTTGAAGTTATGACGGGTGCAGTATTACCCGAAGGTGCAGATACGGTTATCAGGTATGAAGATGTAAGCATCGCAGATGGCAGCGCAACTGTACGAATAGAAAATGTGCAGGCAGGAAGCAATGTACATGAAAAAGGTGCTGATAAAAAAGCGGAAACTGTTTTGATGCAAGCCGGCACAATACTTTCGGCAGCAGAAATTGCTGTGCTGGCGAGTGTAGGTAAATCGAAAGTAAAAGTTTTTGCATCACCCAAAATAGCCATTGTATCTACCGGTGATGAACTGGTTGAGATTGAGGCACAGCCCTTGCCGCATCAAATCCGCAGATCGAACAGCTATGCACTGCAGGCTGCATTAAAGAATTTACAAATAGATGCTTCTTTGTTTCATTTAGCAGATGATGAGGCATTGATGCAAAAAGCTTTTGAAGATTTGATTCAAAATTTTGATGTGCTGCTCATCAGCGGAGGAGTGTCTAAAGGCAAATTTGATTTTATTCCCAGGGTGCTGGAGGCAAATGGCATTGTAAAACATTTTCATGGTGTAGCGCAAAAGCCGGGCAAGCCTTTTTGGTTTGGTACAGGTAAAAGCAAAGTGGTGTTTGCTTTGCCGGGCAATCCGGTTTCAACCTATCTCTGTTTTCACAAATACATTTTACCCTGGATACATGCCTGCAGGGGAACAAAGGCACAAACGCAGTATGCACAACTGGCAGCAGATTTTCAGTTGAAAGACTCCTCCCTAACTTATTTTCTGCAGGTTAAAGTCAGCAATGAAAATGGCATCTTAAAGGCTTATGCTGTTCCTGGTGGAGGTTCAGGCGACCATGCCAACCTGCTGGAGGTAGATGGGTTTTTGGAATTAGCCTCCGGCAAAGCAAGCTTTAGTGCAGGAAGTTCTTATCCCTTGCTGATTTTCAGATAATACCTATTTCACAGGTTTGCTTTCGCCTTCCAGTGGGTTAAATTTGCCCCTCAATTTCACAAAGTATGTTCGATAGTCTCAGTTATAAGATAGAAAAGGCCATACAGGGCCTGAAGGGTCAGGGTAGAATCACCGAAATTAACGTGGCCAGCACCATCAAAGAAATCAGAAGGGCGCTGATTGACGCTGACGTTAACTACAAAGTTGCCAAAGAGGTAACCGATGAGATTAAAACCAAAGCCCTGGGGCAGGATGTACTTACTGCGGTTTCTCCCGGACAGCTATTGGTGAAAATCACCCAGGATGAGCTTACCCATTTGATGGGTGGCAAGCATGAGGAGATAAAAATTGAGGGCAACCCGGCTGTGATTTTAATTGCCGGTCTGCAAGGTTCTGGTAAAACAACTTTCTCCGGTAAGTTGGCCAATCTGTTAAAGAAGCAGGGCAAGCAAGTGATGCTGGCCGCTTGTGATATCTATCGCCCCGCTGCGATTGACCAGCTTAAAGTTTTGGGCGAGCAGATAGGTGTGGAGGTTTATGCTGAGCCTGAGAATAAAGATGCTGTTAAGATTGCCAAAGCTGCTATCGCAGAAGCAAAAAATAAGAACGCAAAAATATTGATTGTCGACACGGCCGGTCGATTGGCGGTAGATGAAGAGATGATGCAGGAGATTGCCAATCTCAAATCAGCACTCAACCCTTCAGAGACTTTGTTTGTGGTCGACTCCATGACAGGTCAGGATGCAGTGAACACTGCCAAAACTTTTAACGAGCGTTTGAATTTTGATGGTGTGGTGCTTACCAAATTAGATGGTGATACCCGTGGTGGTGCAGCGCTTTCTATTCGCAGGGTAGTAGAGAAGCCCATCAAGTACATGAGTTTGGGCGAGAAGATGGATGCCATTGACGTGTTCCACCCCGACCGTATGGCCGGCCGCATTCTGGGCATGGGCGATGTGGTGTCTTTGGTGGAAAGAGCACAACAAAACTTTGATGAAGAGCAAGCCCGATTACTCAACCAAAAAATCCGCAAGAACCAATTTGGTTTTGATGATTTCCTCAATCAGCTCGAGCAGGTAA
>DAOLDI010000239.1:0-4259 GCA_035327445.1 Cyclobacteriaceae bacterium
CCCATATCAACAAATTTCATTATGAACCTGGGCTTTGGCGGATACTTCTCTTATTTAATTGATGCCCAATACAAAACTGATTTGGGTGAAGGCGAAATATTACAAGTACTTGATCCTGCAAGTCTAAACCGATTATCAGACATGGGCCTTTCTTTTGATATCGGACTTGAAAGGCAACTGGGCAACGGTAAACTTCAAATTGAAACGCGTATTCAACCCGGGTTGGGTAAGCTTGACTTTATTCCCGGTGAAGGCACGCACCGTAATTTTGGTGTAATGTTTAGTTTGAACTACATGTTTGCGCTTAGGTAAAAAATAATCCATTTTCCGAAACATGCTGATACATTTTGCGTGTACTTTTGGTACATCAAATTGTATTAATGTTTTTGCAGGAAGTAAATACGCCTGGTCTTGCCCAAGACTTTATTAAGGTTAATGTTATTTGTAATGCCGGTAATTCTGATTGGATTCAGCCTTTAGATAAAGACATCCATGAAGTTTTTGATCAATCAAAAAATAAGGCCTTCAGGCATGGAGAAGTTGTGCGTTGGCTGCTGCGCGATGAGGAGTCAAAATTAATTGGCAGAATAGCTGCTTTCGTTAATAAAAAATACACCAATAAAGGTGATGAGTTTCCGGTTGGTGGTATTGGATTTTTTGAATGCATCAATAATCAGCAGGCAGCTAATTTATTATTTGATACCGCTAAAGCATGGCTGCAGGAAAGAAAGGTTGAAGCCATGGATGGGCCCATCAATTTTGGTGAGCGAGATAAATGGTGGGGTTTACTGGTAAAGGGTTTTCATGCACCCCTGTATGGTATGAATTACAACCCTCCTTATTATCAGGCGCTTTTTGAAAATTACGGCTTCCAGACTTTCTACAATCAAATTTGTTGGGAGTTACCTGTTGCGGGTGAAAGTACACAATTGCAGAAGAAATTTTATGAGGCACATGCCAGGTATGCTGGCAATCCGGATTTCAAAGCTGTGCATGTAAGAAAAAATCAAAGTGAAAAATTTGCTCATGATTTTTGCACGGTGTACAATAAAGCCTGGGCTAAACATGCCGGCAATAAAGAAATGAGTAATGAACAGGCTCTTAAAATTTTCAAAGCTATGAAACCTGTAATGGATGAAAACCTGGGCTGGTTTGTGTACTACAAAGAAGCGCCAATTGCCATGTGGATTAACCTTCCAGATCTGAACCAGATTTTCAAATTCATGCAGGGTAAGTTTGGACTGCTTCAAAAACTAAAATTTCTTTACTACCAAAAGCGTGGTGTATGTGATAGGATAGTGGGACTGGTCTATGGCATTGTGCCTGAATTTCAGTCGACCGGGGTAGATTACTTTATGATTGTGGAGGCAGAAAAAGTGATCAAGAAAAAAACCAGGTATAAAAGTGTAGAACTTTTATGGCAGGGAGATTTTAATCCGAAAATACTGAACATATCCCGCAGCCTGGGGGCCGAGCAAAGCCGTACTTTGGTAACCTATCGTTATATATTCGACAGGTCTAAGCCCTTCAAAAGACATCCAATGATTGAGTAAAAAAGTCTGCAACATTTTTTGTTACAGACTTTTCTATTCAAACTATCTCTTTTAAAGTGATAACCCAATTATTCTATCATCACAGCCGGTAAATTCTGTGCTTTATATTTATCGTTATACTGTTTAACCTCCTTTTCCAGCAATTCTTTCATAGCTGTTTTGTGCATGGCCCATTCTTTTTCCAGATCGGCAAAGCGGCTTTGTACACCTTGTGTTAAGCGCGGATCATGCACATCTGCCGCAAAGCGCAAATCGAAATATTGGGCATTCAGTTTACTAGGAAAATTGATTACATCCTGAAAATTATTTTGCCTTGTTTCTACCAGCTTGCTTTCCCATGCGTCTATTTTTTTGATCAGGGCTAAACCTGCTTCATGTAAATCTTTAAGCTCAGATTTGTCTTTCAGTAAATTGTTATGATGTTCAATCTGCTTTTTCACCTTGCGCATATCGTTCACCGCATTATGTATACCGGTAATGGATGTTGCCACTTTTTCCAGAAATGATTGTTGAGCTGCCCAATCTGCAGCACTAACATTTTGCAGATTAGGATCTTGCAGGATTTCAATATCGCTTTCAGAAGTATTTCCTTTAAATGTTAAACGTGCTTTGTATTTTCCGGGTGCCACTCGATGCCCGCTGTAATCTCCATACACAAAAGCATTGGGGATATGTACCAGCGTTTCGCCACGAAAATCCCAGGCAAATCGGTTGATACCTGAATTGGCTGGGATTACTTGTGCAGGCGCGGGGCCACCGGGGAATGGCTTAAAGCTTTCATCTTTTTTATTGCTGTACTTGCGAATCAGCTTTCCGGTAGTATCAAAAATTTCAAGTGTAACTAAAGTATTTGAGTCTGCTTTTTCAGGTAAGTAGTAATCTAAAATTACACCGGCCTTCGGGTTTTCACCTACACCCGGTGGCACGTCCATCCAACTGGGTACAAATGCTTCATATTTATAGCTTGGCTTTGGCTGATATAATTTAGCACCACTGAAATTTCCTTTCGATTGTTGTATCGCACTCAGGTCATCTAAAATCCAGAAAGAACGGCCTGCAGTTGATACTACCAAATCATTATCAGCAATGGTGATATCTGTAACAGGGACTACCGGAAAATTCAATTGCAGTTTGTGCCAGTTGTTTCCGCCATTGAATGAAATGTAGAATCCTCTTTCTGATCCAGCATATAGCAGGTCTTTCACTTTTTTGTCTTCACGTATCACGCGTATGAAATCATCAGCATCAATACCGTTGTTAATGCTCGTCCAGCTTTTACCATAATCAGTGCTTTTATAACTCATGCTGCGGAAGTCGTTAAACTTATATCGCGTAGCAGAAATGTAAACTGTACCCTTATCGTGTGGAGAAACTTCAATGGAGTTAATCAGACTTTCTGATAAAGCTGCCGGTGTTATATTTAGCCAATTAGCACCTCCATTTTGTGTTATGTGCACCAAGCCACAATCACTACCGGTATAGATGGTGCCTTTTTCATGAACAGATTCAATCACATAACTAAGTGTATTGTAATTTTCGCCACCAGCACCTTCATTGGTTATGGGTGCACCACCCGGGCCTTGCTTGCTCTTTTCATTGCGTGTTAAATCAGGACTAACTTCTTCCCATGATTGTCCGCCATTTGTTGTCTTGAATAAAATATTTCCTCCGTGGTAAATGGTATTGTAATCGTGAGGCGATGCAATGATGGGTGCATTCCAGTTAAAACGGTATTTCATGTCTTTGGCATCGTAGGCCAAAACATTTGAAGGATACTGCCTGATATCTTTTGTGTGCCCGTTGCGTATATCTAACACATCAATGCTACCCTGGTAGCAACCACCGTACAACAAAACAGGATTCTTTGGATCGAATGCGACAAAAGCACACTCACATCCGGGACCAAAAACCCAATCTTTTTCTGTGATGCCGATGTAGTTGTTTCTGCTGGCAATTACAACAGAGGTATTGTCTTGCTGCCCGCCATACACTTTGTAAGGAAAAGTCTCATCTGTAATTACACGATAGAATTGCGCGGTAGGCTGATTGTCTTGCGTGCTCCAGCTTTTGCCTCCATCAAATGTTATTTCTCCACCGCCATCATCTCCTAAAATGATGTTGTTTGAATTATTCGGATTGATCCAGATGTCGTGCGTATCAATATGGCGCACCGGTACTACACTAAAAGTTTTTCCGCCATCAATAGATTTGGTTAAAGGAGAATTAAGCACATATACTACATCCGCATTGTTAGGATCGGCCATCACTTCCATGTAATACCATGAGCGGGAAGTGAGTAGTTGATTGTTAGTCATGTGTGTCCATGTGTTGCCAGCATTATCAGAGCGATAAACCCCGGCAACAGATTTCTCTGCTTCTACGATAGCATATACCCGGTTTGAATTAGCACGCGAAACACTCACGCCAATTTTTCCCATTTCTTTTGGTAAACCATTATTGATTTTAGTCCAGGTTTCACCACCATCAACCGACTTCCAGATGCCACAACCCGGCCCACCACTTTGTACCTGCCAGGGTAGCCTGCGATGTTCCCATGTTGCCGCATAAAGTATGCGCGGGTTATTTACATCTATACTTAAAGAAGAAGCTCCGGTGTGTTCATCTACATATAAAGTTTTTTTCCAGGTATTTCCACCATCGGTACTTTTATAAATGCCAGTGCCTTGGCCGCCTTCTACAAAATTC
>DAOLDI010000240.1:0-4247 GCA_035327445.1 Cyclobacteriaceae bacterium
GAAAACACAAGCCTACAACCCAAGTCCCTTAGAAGTTGAGATGTCAGAAATCATCCACGAACTACAGGAACATATCAGTAAAAAATTTAAAGACAATGAAATAATTTCCATTACAACTGATACCAGTCTCGATAATCCCATCGTTAAATTACAATTACTGGATAAAGACGGTGACCCACACGAACTCGTGTTGAAAATAATTCAAACCCCGGATAAATTCTGAAGATGGAAGATGCCTCTCAACTTAGTCGTGATGAGTTGCTTTGTATTACCGATAAAGAGTTTTTGCTTACCAAACAATCGGCTGTTCAAAAAATAAGTAAGTTGTTAGCAAGTACAGAAAAAGAACTTGCCGGCATTATACGAGAAAATGTAGAGGGATATCCCGCAGGAACCTTCATCAAGTCTGGTAAAATTTCTAAAGGCGAAAACTATCTTGGCCTACCCTACCTCATGTTGGATTATCCGCGCTTGTTTTCAGAAGAAAATACATTTGCATTCAGAACCATGTTCTGGTGGGGCAATTTCTTCAGCTGCACTTTGCAAATTAGTGGGAACTTTCTGGAAGATCGCAGATCACAAATTGAAAGCAGGATTGAGAGCCTTAAACATTTAGGAGTTTACTTAGGCGTAAATGATGACCCCTGGAAATATCACTTAGGTGATGACAATTACCAACTTATTGATAACCTTGGGATAAGGGGGCTTAAGCAGGTAATTCAGGATAAAGCTACCATTAAAGTAAGCCGACTACTTTCATTGGATGAATACGCACAGTTGCCCGAATTTGCCTGTACTACATACCAGCTTTTTTCCCGACTGGTATTTTAGCCGCAAATGAACCATTTTAACCGATTTTCAATTTATCTCTAACACAGCATTCCTAAAAAATAATTAGCCCTATATTCGGATTATGAACTTGAACAGAAGAATTAAAATAGTTGGAGTAGTTTTCATTGCCACATTATTATTGGCTTTTTCAGATCCAGGAGAAAAATTCTTCGAGATATCTAAGAACCTGGACATCTTTGCTTCGGTATTTAAAGAAGTAAATGCGCATTATGTTGATGATGTAAATCCGAATAAACTCATCAAGACCGGCATTGATGCCATGCTGCAAAGTCTTGATCCTTACACCAATTATATTCCTGAAGATTTAGTAGAAGATTTTCGCACACAAAATACCGGACAGTATGGTGGCATTGGCGCCATGACTCAGGATTACGAAAATCGCACTTTTGTGAGTATGATACTGGAAGGATTTCCTGCGGAAAAAGGTGGACTGAAAATAGGTGATGAAGTAATTGCCATTGATGGTGTTGACCTAACGGTACTTACCAGAGAAGAGGCCAACCAGTTAATGAAAGGTCAAATCGGTACACCGGTAGAATTAAAAGTGATCAGGTACGGAGAATCAAATCCGGTAACCTTGAACTTTACGAGAGCCAAAATCAAAGTAAGCAACGTACCTTTCAGCGGCATCATCAGCAATAATGTGGGCATGGTTAAACTTACAGATTTTACTCCCGATGCAGGCAAAGAAGTTAAGGCCGCCATTGTTGGTTTGATAGAACAAGGTGCCAAAGGAATTGTTCTTGATTTGCGCGATAATCCGGGTGGATTGCTGATGGAAGCAGTTAACGTAACCAACGTATTTATTCCAAAAGGAAAAGAAGTGGTTTCAACTCGTGGTAAAATTTCAGAAAACAATGCCAGTTATAAAACATTGAATACTCCGGTTGATACAGAGATTCCGGTTGTAGTGCTGATTAACAGCGGCAGTGCGTCTGCATCTGAAATTGTTGCCGGAACGCTGCAAGATTATGACCGCGCAGTGGTAGTAGGTCAACGTTCATTTGGTAAAGGATTGGTGCAGGTACCAAGGCCTTTATCTTATAACTCACAATTAAAAGTAACCACAGCTAAATATTATACAGCTAGTGGCAGATGCATACAAGCCCTCGATTATAGTCACAGAAGAGAAGACGGAAGTGTTGGTTATGTACCAGATTCTTTAAAGACTGCTTTTAAAACCAAAAATGGCAGAATTGTTTACGATGGCGGTGGTGTTGAACCAGATGTTCCTCTGCCCGCCCGCACGGTGGCCGATGTTACACTGGCGCTCTTTCAGCAGAGATTATTTTTCGATTATGCAACACAATACTTCTATCAACATGAAAGCATTGCGCCTGCAAGAGAGTTTCAGTTGAGTGATCAGGAATACCTTGACTTTGTTAAATGGGCAAAATCAAAGCGCTATACTTATGAGTCAGAACTGGAAGAACAACTTAGCAGTTTGGAAGCTTATGCCAAAACCGAAACTTATTACAACAACCTTGAGAAAGAATTTGCTAAACTCAAGCAGTTCATCAACAACTATAAAGAAAACGATTTGCTGATTCATAAAAATGAAATCAAAGTAATTCTGGAAGACGAAATTGCAGCAAGGTATTATTTAGAGCGTGGTTCGGTTGAGTCAAACATCAAGTATGATACAGAAGCTATGGAAGCCATACGGCTTATCAACGACAAAACAAGGTATCAGCAAATACTTGCAGGAAAATAAAGAAAGGGATGCACAGCGTCCCTTTCTTTTTTGGAATTAAGTACATCTATCTTCCATATAAATTTTTTCCGGCAGCTTCATACTTATCGCCTGCCATCCAAAAGGGTGCTTGTGGCATGTTGGCAATTAACAAAGCAGCGTACACATAAGACTTGCAAAACTTAGTGAAGTAATCAAAGTCAATAGAATCAGTTTGATCTGCCGCCTGGTGGTAGTACTTCTGTATCTCTTCGTTAAATCCATGTGTTAAGCCTGGTGAGAATGTAATGGCCGGAATACCTCTCACAGCAAAATTCACATTATCTGAACGATCGAAGAGGTTTTGCTCTGGTACCGGATCTTTGCCTGCGGTTAAACCAAAAGCAACGCAGCCTTGCATGATAGCAGACTCTGCAGTAGTTCTTTCCAATCCGATGATGGTTGCTGCTGTAACATCATTATATCCTGCCCCATCGCAATTAAAATTGAACACTACTTTTTTGTGATCAATCAATGGGTGCTCTGCATACCAGCGGCTACCTAATAATCCTTTTTCTTCACCCGTAACTGCTAAAAAAATCACCGAGCGTTTTGGTGGAAATTTGGCAAAATATTTTGCCGACTGCATCATGGCAACAGTGCCCATGCCATTATCTCTTGCCCCATTATATATGGAATCAACTCCCGGGCCGCGATAAGTTACACCCACATGGTCATAATGCGAAGTAAGTAATATGTATTCATCTTTCAATTTAGGATCAGAACCTTCTACCATACCGATTACATTTCTTCCATTAATGCTTTTTGCCTCCCCACCCTGAATATTAATTTTTATTGTGCCATTTGTTTCTGCCTTCAACTCATTCAATGTCTCTTCGGCAAGTTGCTTCATCCAGATATGCGTAATGCTGCTGCCCTGGTCTGCCTTTACATCGAGGCGAGGCTGTGAAAAAAAGTTTGACAACATGGGCCAGGGAAATGCTTGCGTGGAAACAGTTTCAATCAGCGCAATGGCACCAAGAGCAGCTGCCTTACTTCTTTTTTGATTTCCTGCGCTCATCATGCCCATGGCACCACTCTGCCCGGGATAACCTGTCAGTGCTATCACTACCTTGCCTTGTACCTGTGCTTTTTCAAGTTCTTCATCAGTGCCATACCCAACAAAAACATAATTGGCATCAATACTTCTCTGCACGATGCTCATGGTGATGAAATCATTTTTAAAACTGAAGTTGTTGGCAAGCAATGTTATGGCGCCATCTTTAGCCGGAATAGATTTTTCGAATGGTACAAATTGAAAGTAGCCATTGGCGCCCGGTACCTGCTTAATGCCAGCTGCGGCAAAATGTGCAGCTATGTAGTTGGCAGCAATATCACTTTCAGGGCTGCCGGTATCGCGGCCGCGCATTTCATCTGCTGCAATAAACTCAAGCTGCGCCTTTATTTCATTATGTTGCAGCAATGTATTGATTTCATTAACCGGCTTTTTCTGGCTTATACCTGCCAATGAAATGCTAACACAGTAAAAAATTAACAGAATTTTTTTCATGATTTAAAGGGTTGTTGAGGGTTAAAAATAAAAGTGGTGGCTCCTGTATCAGAAACCACCACAATAATAATTATTTTAATCAGAATTACTGATTAGAAATTAAGACTTGCTGTTAACGTAGAAACAACATTTCTCTGTATTTCACCAATGGCC
>DAOLDI010000241.1:0-4238 GCA_035327445.1 Cyclobacteriaceae bacterium
AAGAAAACCAGGGTACAACCTTCAGAATCAGCCTAAAAAGTGCCTGATGTAAAGGGCATGGTATTTTACGATTCCAGCTTGGCCGATACACTTTTTAAACATACTTTTGCAGCCGAATTAAAAACGGCAAATCATTAAAAAAAATCAAATTTCATAATGGCTAATATTGGAAAAATCACCCAGGTTATCGGTCCGGTAGTAGACGTTGCTTTTGACGCTGAAGGCGCCAAATTGCCCAACATCCTCGATTCTTTGGAATTAATAAAAGAAAATGGTCAAAAGATAGTTTTAGAGGTGCAACAGCACCTTGGCGAAGACCGTGTACGTACCATTGCAATGGACGGTACTGAAGGTTTGGTAAGAGGTATGGATGTAGTGGACACAGGTTCTCCTATCAAAATGCCAATTGGCGAAAGCATTAAGGGCAGACTTTTCAATGTTATTGGTGAGGCCATTGATGGTATTGAGCAGCCAGAGGCAAGCAGCCACTTGCCTATACACCGCCCCGCACCAAGATTTGAAGATCTTTCAACAGCAACTGAAGTTTTATTCACCGGCATTAAAGTTATCGACCTGATTGAACCATACGCAAAAGGTGGTAAAATTGGTTTGTTTGGTGGTGCCGGTGTGGGTAAAACTGTATTGATTCAGGAGCTGATTAACAATATCGCGAAAGCTTATGCTGGTCTTTCGGTATTTGCCGGTGTGGGTGAGCGTACACGTGAAGGAAATGATCTCTTGCGTGAAATGATTGAAGCCGGTATTGTGAATTATGGTGATGATTTCATCAAATCTTTACATGCTGGAGGATGGGATCTTAGCAAAGTTGATAAAGAGAAACTAAAAGATTCTAAAGCAACCTTCGTATTTGGTCAGATGAACGAACCTCCCGGGGCTCGTGCTCGTGTGGCCCTTTCTGGACTAACTGTTGCTGAGTACTTTCGTGATGGTGATGGACAAGGCAAAGGAAAAGACATTCTCTTCTTTATTGATAATATCTTCCGTTTCACCCAGGCGGGTTCTGAAGTATCGGCACTTTTAGGCCGTATGCCTTCAGCGGTGGGGTATCAGCCTACTTTGGCAACAGAAATGGGTGCCATGCAAGAGCGCATTACTTCTACTAAGAACGGTTCAATTACTTCAGTACAGGCCGTTTACGTTCCTGCCGATGACTTGACTGACCCTGCACCTGCAACAACCTTCTCGCACCTGGATGCCACAACCGTATTGTCAAGAAAGATTGCTGAATTAGGTATTTACCCTGCGGTTGATCCTTTGGATTCAACCTCAAGAATTTTGACTGCAGAAACAGTTGGAGAAGAGCACTACCGCTGTGCACAGCGTGTAAAAGAAACTTTGCAGCGTTACAAAGAACTACAAGACATCATTGCCATTTTGGGTATGGATGAATTGTCTGAAGAAGATAAGCAGATTGTACACCGCGCAAGACGTGTACAGCGTTTCTTGTCGCAGCCTTTCCACGTAGCTGAGCAATTTACTGGTATCCCTGGTGTATTGGTTGATATCAAGGACACCATCAAAGGCTTTAACATGATTATGGATGGTGAATTAGACCACCTGCCTGAAATGGCCTTTAACCTGGTAGGCAGCATTGAACAAGCCATTGAGAAGGGTGAGAAAATGATGGCAGAAGCTGCAGCTTAATTAATTCAAAATTCAAAATTCCGGATTCAATATTCAGGAGTTTTGAATTTTCAATTTTGAATGTTGAATTTATGTATTTAGAAATAATAACACCCGAAAAGAAAGTTTTTGAAGGAGAAATTCAGATTGCCACTTTTCCCGGGCAAGACGGATCTTTCCAGGTAATGAATAACCATGCGCCCATCATCAGTTTAATACAAGAAGGAACTGTTTTTTATAAAGGCCATGGCGTAAATGATAAGCTGGAAATAACCGGAGGGGTGGTTGAAGTACTGGATAACAAAACGATTTTACTTGCAGACGGAATAAAGGGAGCCTAAAGCTCCCTTTTTTATTTTCGCAGTCCTCACATTTATAGAATATCCTAACTTTGGTCTTAGAATTGTAAAGGATGGGCATGACTTATAAGAGAATAATTCTAAGTGCGTTTGCTTGCTGCATACTGATGTCATTTGCGCTGCATCAGTTTCTGATTGAAAAAGTTGCTATCGACATACAAACGCGCACTGCAAGCGGCAATGTTTCAACAAGTGTTAAAGGAACCATTTACTATAATCAACAGGGTAAAATGGTTACACAGTACAAAGAGCCAGAGGAAATTGTAATTATTAATAATAGAAAAGGAGATCTGCAGATTTACAACGTTAAGGCAAATCAGGTTTTTCAACAACAGAATTACTTGTACAGCACAGAATCTAATGAATTGTACTATTTTCTAGAAAACAACAAAACAGATTTAGGCTTAAAGGCTTTAGGCTTTAACCTTCATAGTACGCGTTTTGAAGATGGTATGAGAATTGGTATATGGGCCCCTCCTATGCAATTGATGCAAGACATTTCGCACGTTGAATTAGTACATGAAAAAGCTAATCCAATTTTTTTGGGTTACTTCGCCAAAGATGGCAAGGCCATGAAAAAGGTTTACTTTTATAACTATACACAGATTGGTCAACTTTCTATTCCATCAGCCATTACAAAAATTACTTTTAAATCAGCGGTTGATTCTGTTATAACAAAATCTACCTACACCAATATAAAGGTGAACAAAGAAGTAAAAGATGATTATCTTAACTTTTCCATTCCAGCTGATGCTAAATTGATTTTTAAATGAGAAGCTTACTTGTTTTCTTTTTTATACTAAGCGGTTATTTAATTAATGCGCAGTCATTTCAAAACGATCTTGAGGTAATTCAGACTGCCACAGAACAGTCAGATCAACCAACTACTCGAAAGAAAAGAACAATTAATCCCTTTGGCATTCTTTATAACACCACATTGAATTTTTATCAAAAACATATATCTGCCCAACTGGATGCCAACTGCGCTTTTGAAACAACTTGTTCAAGATTTAGTCGTCTAATGGTGAAAGACCTGGGCCTATTCAAAGGGTACTTTCTAACTTTCGACAGGTTAGGTCGCTGCAATCATATCTCAGTTGTTGAATCGCACCCTATCAGAATCAACGCTGAAGGCAAAATAATTGAAAGCACTTCACATCTTAGCATACGTAAATGATTTTCAGAAAAATCATTTTATCTATACTCATCAGTATCATTGCCGTTTTTGCACTTGCGCAAAGCCAGCAAGAAAACCTGAGGTTTGCATTGTACCTCATGGATAAGAAAAATTATGATGAGGCAATCTATGTATTAACTCAATTAAGTAGAGCAAAAACAAATACCTCATTTAGTGATAGTGTTAATTTCTTGTTGGGAAAAACCTATTACAACCTGCAGGAGTTGGACTTATCGAGTAAATACTTTAATAAGCTAAGCGGAACAAGAAGTCGTTTAAAGTCAGAAGCTGTTTTTTTTTCCTCATTTAACCAGGCATATCTCAGAAATACCACCCAATCAATTCAACAGTTAAAGTTCTATGACCCTGAAGAAAACCTGCAGGCACTAAAAATATTTGAGTTGAGTGGTTTTTATCTATTGTCACGCAATTTCAATGCATTCGATAGCTTAAGCATATTGCAAAATGTAACCGGATATCAGTTCAATGAACAGCTTAACAACTTCAGTAACTACAGAAAGCGCTTAGAACAAACAAAGAATAAATCAATGTTTGCAGGTGGTATGATGTCTGCCATTATACCTGGATCAGGAAAAATTTATGCCGGCAGACCCGGACAGGGAATTTATAACTTTTTTATAACAGGCATTCTGGGGCTTCAAACGCTTGAAGCTTATAACAAAAGCGGACCTGAAAGCTTCAGGTTTATTGCCTACGCAACTTTATTTTCTTCATTCTATATTGGAAATATTTGGGGAAGCGCTTTGGCGGTTAAGGTTAAAAGAGATGAAACACTACAAGGTATTGATCAGCAAATATTATTTGATCTGCATATTCCTTTGCGCACCATTTTTCATTAATGCGCAAATACAGAAAGGTGACAGTCTCTTTGCTAAAGGAGATTGGCTGGCAGCGCGTGTGGCTTATGAACGGGAGTTATTTCTTGGCGTAAATTCCAGTGAAGTCTTTAATACATTATTGCTCAAAAAATCATATAGTTTTAAAGCCGAGGGTAATTTTGATGCTGCCTATCAAACTCTTTCAAGAGCGCTTCTATA
>DAOLDI010000242.1:0-4235 GCA_035327445.1 Cyclobacteriaceae bacterium
GTTTCATAAGTGGATGTTTGATGCGCGTTATTATGTAGCGCTTACCAGAAGAAAAGAAAACAAGCCAGGCCTTGTAATGGAAAGTAAATTGCACGTGGGTATAATTGGCATGTATAACAGTGAAGTTGGTGTTGGACCATTTGAGCGATTTACATTAGGTGGTGCAGGTTTAGCAGGTGGATTTGCCTCTTTCTTACTAGGCCAGGAAATCATTGGTCTCAGAGGTTACGAAGATAACCATGTAACTCCTCCGTACTGGGGATTAAACAGACCACAAAGCCAGAATAGAAGAGAAATTGACGGAGGTATTGCTTATACTAAATTTGGTTTAGAATTAAGATATCCGATAACAACAGGACAGGCAGCAACTATTTATGGCCTTACATTTGTAGAAGCAGGTAATAACTGGAACAATTATGCAGAGTTTAATCCGTTTAATGTGTACCGCTCTGCAGGCTTTGGTGCAAGGTTGTTTATGCCGGCATTTGGTTTGATAGGTTTGAACTGGGCTTATGGTTTTGATACCCTGCCCGGCAGGACAGAGCGAAGTGGATCACAATTCCACTTTACTATTGGTCAACAAATCAGATAATTATGAAGCAAATAATCCTTCCAGTTGTATTGTCAATTTTCGGCCTGAATTTTGTCCATGCTCAGAAGTTCGGCTACATTGACTCAGATTTTATCCTGAATAAATTGCCCGAATACCGCAAAGCTCAGGATGAAATGGGTAGATTAGCGGCCCTTTGGGAGCAGGAGATTGAAGATATGGCCAAAGAAATAGAAGCAAAATACAATGCTTTACAGGCCGAAGAGGTTTTGCTAACAACCGAAATGAGGCAAGACCGTTTGAAAGAGATAAAAGAGAAGGAAGATGCCTTGAAAGAATATCAGCGTAAGATATTCGGCTTTGATGGCCTCTACTTTCTGAAAAAACAGGAACTGATTAAACCACTGCAAGACAAAGTTTGGGAAGCAGTGGAGAAAGTTTCGAAACAAAAAAGACTGGCCATTATTTTTGATAAGGCCGGTGATATAGTGATGATTTATACTGATCCCCGCCACGACTATACAGACTTTGTGCTGGAAGAACTTGGATTGGGAGATCCGAATGATACGATTAGGTAATAAATTAAAATTTAAAAAATGAAAACCAGAGTTATAGTATTTCTGATGGCAGTTTTTGCTGCAGCATTAGTTTCAAACGCACAAACAAGCGGTACAAAAATTGGCTACGCTGATGTTGATTATATTTTCAGTCAGATGCCCGAATCAAAGCAGATTGAAGCTGAGCTGCAATCACTGAATACACAATTGCAAAACCAGATCAACACCAGGGTGCAATCTTTCCAAAACAAAGTTGCTGAATATCAGAAAAACGCGCCCAACATGATTGAGGCGGTACGTCAGAGCGAAGAGCGTGAGTTAACACAAATGCGCGACAATATTCAGAAATTAGAGCAGGATGCACAGAATACTTTACAAAAGAAATCAGAGGCTTTAATGAACCCTGTTTATGAAAAAGTAGGCAAAGCCATTGAAGAAGTAGCCAAAGAAAATGGTTTTGATATCATCATTAACCAGCAATTAGGAGGTTTAGATGTTGTGCTGTATGCAAACGAGAAAAATGACATTTCTGATCTTGTATTAAAGAAACTAGGCGTTACACCCAAGAACTAATACAGGAATAAAATTTTGAGGGCCGCATTAAAGTATATTTAATGCGGCTTTTTTATTTTACATGATGATAATTCCACCAGCACTTAAGGTAAATGATACTGTGGCCATTGTTGCCCCCGCAGGTAAACCTGATCAGGATTTATTAGAGGCAGGCATAGCGGTATTACAGTTATGGGGACTTCACGTACGCAGAGGAAAAAATATCTACAGTCAGTCGCACGGTTATATGGCCGGCACTGATGCAGAACGACTACAGGATTTGCAAGACATGTTAAATGATGAGCAGATATCTGCCGTGTTTTGTGCGCGAGGCGGTTATGGATGCTCTAGAATTGCTGATGAGCTAGATTTAAACAAATGCCTTCATCATCCTAAATGGCTAATTGGCTACAGCGATATCACCGCCTTACATTTAAAATTCTTGAAAGCAGGCCTTGCAAGTATACATGGTGAAGTTCCTGTGCACTTTGCCAGAGCGAGTTATGCGCAGGGAGTAAATCAATTGAAAGCACTTTTGTTTGGCGAATCAGCTGAGATAAAATCAGCAGTCCATCAACTTCAACGAAACGGATTTGCGCAAGGGAATTTAGTTGGTGGAAATCTTTCTTTGTTGGTGGATGCATTGGGCACTAAAACAGATTTTGATTCCAAAGGCAAAGTATTGGTGCTGGAAGAAATAGATGAGTATTACTATAAAGTTGATCGCATGCTTACGCAACTATTGCGTGCAGGCAAGCTTGATAATTTAGCCGGCCTGGTAATCGGACAATTCAGTTCAATGAAAGATACTAAGCAGGCATTCAATGAATCTGTGGCAGAAATCGTGATGCATAAAGTTTCACCATTTACTTACCCGGTTGCTTTTAATTTTCCTATCGGGCATGAGCCTTTTAATTTATCCTGGATACATGGTGCAAGAGTTGCGTTAAATGTAAATGCTGAAGGCGCAGCGTTCAGTTACATTAATAATGAATAATTTTTTTTCTGCCTTCATGTGCTGGATACAGTGAAGGCAGCAGATCACTTTGAAAAATTTCTTTTGTTTCAATATCCATCATGCTCAATACACCTGACCAACCAGCACCAGTATCCATCATCCAGATTCCTGAATGATAAATAGGGTCAAGACCAATGGGAGTGTGACCAATGTATACCTCCTCATAATCCATTTGAGGCAGTGGAATATTTTTTCTGTAGAAATCTAATGTCATGTTGGCCAGCTGGCGGTCCCATAATATAATATCAGCTCCTTGTTCTTCGATTGGTTTTAGCGGATTGAAGCCGGCATGTACAAATAATTTTTTATCAAGCTTATGATATAGCTGAGCTTGTTTGAGTAAGTTGATATGAGCGCCAGGAACATTTTCTGGCTTGCCATCATAAGATTGAATACTTGCTTCGCCTCCCTGCTTAAGCCATACTTCTTCTGTAACTCCTCCCTGCATCCATTTAAGCGCCAGGAAATCATGATTGCCTAAAATGTAAATGAGATTCTTAATGCGCAGTAACTCATCAATGCTCTGGCGGGTTTCGGGCCAACCATCGCAAACATCACCTAAACAATAAAGTGTATCCGTATTATAGTCAAAGCCCGAACGCGCTATACATTGCTTTAAAGCTTTGTAAGCACCGTGAATATCTCCGATAACAAAAGACCTGCCCATAAACTCCAAGTTAAACTTTGGCCCTTGAACACACACCCTTTTCTAAGAATTTCGTTTATAGCCAAAGCAATAAGTACTATTTCCGGTTGAAGCATTGGAACTGCATTATTAATCTGAAAAGCTTATTATTGCGCTACTTTTTGAATCATTAATAGTACTGGATATGGAACAGCAACTGGCAACAGACAGGCATCAGGAATTGAAAGATAAGATTAGGCAGGTTTACCAGGAAGTTGGCAAGGTGGTAGTAGGGCAGGAGTATATGGTGAACCGGCTGCTTGTGGGACTTTTTACCAATAGCCACGTATTGCTTGAAGGCGTACCGGGATTAGCCAAAACTTTAACTGTGAGTACGTTGGCCCAGGTACTGCACCTTGATTTTCAGCGCATACAATTTACGCCTGATTTATTACCTGCCGACCTGGTGGGCACCATGATTTACAATCAGAAAGAAGGCAAGTTTGAAGTAAAGAAGGGGCCTATTTTCGCCAACATTATTCTGGCTGATGAAATTAACCGCTCGCCAGCCAAAGTGCAATCGGCTTTGCTGGAAGCCATGCAGGAAAAACAGGTAACCATAGGCGAAACTACGTTTACATTGGACAAACCTTTTCTTGTGCTGGCCACACAAAACCCGGTTGAGCAAGAGGGTACATATCCTTTACCCGAAGCACAGGTTGACCGTTTCATGATGAAAGTTTTTGTGGATTATCCCAGCAAAGAACAAGAGCTTGAAATCATGCGCAGAATTTCGAATATGCAGTTTGATTTTACAGTGAATACCATTCTTACCAAAGAAGATATTTTTGCTATTCGCGATCAAATCAATAAAATCAAAATCTCTGAATCGCTAGAGAAGTATATTATAGAGTTGGTGTTTGCCACACGCTT
>DAOLDI010000243.1:0-4228 GCA_035327445.1 Cyclobacteriaceae bacterium
TTGCTTTTATGCTCGCTGATTTCGGCCTTACGCATGCACAGGTCGAAAGACGCGTTCGGGGCACTATTCCGCTGCCACAAGATACCATACCCCGGCAAGTCATTCCAAGTGATACTTTACGTGCAGATACCACCGGGGTTTTAGCTGCTGATAGCCTCTTGGCAACAGCCGCCCGAAAAAGCGACATCGAAACTACTATCAAGTATGCTGCCAAGGATTCGATTATCTACCTCATGGAAGGAAGAATTGTAAAACTCTATGGCGATGCCTTCATCAAATACGGTATTATAGAGCTTGAAGCTGATGAAATTGAAATTGATTACGTGAAAAATACTTTATCAGCAACAGGTAAACGAGACTCTCTTGGCCGCAGGGTTGGCTATCCGGTTTTTAAAAATGGCAATGAAATTTATGAAACCCGCGACCTGGTGTATAACTACAAAACGGGTAGAGCGCGTATTTCTGAAGTTATTACTAAACAAGGCGATGGCTTTTTACATGGCGCATTGGTTTATAAAAATGAACATAATGAATTGTTGAGTATAGGTAATTCATACACTACCTGTGATTTGGAGCACCCGCATTTTCGCATTCGCTCAACCCGCTCTAAGGCCATACCAAACGATAAAATTGTTTCCGGTCCTTTCTATATGGAATTAAATGATGTGCCGCTGCCGCTGGGTTTACCCTTTGGTATGTTTCCGGCACAAAAGGAAAGTAAGTCGGGCATCATATTTCCTACTTATGGCGATGAACGCCTGCGCGGATTATTCCTGAGAGGAGGAGGATATTTTTTTGATATCAATGAATATGTGAAGGCAGCCATTACAGGAGAAATTTACTCGAAAGGATCGATAGGTTTAAATGCCAGTTCAAATTACAGTAAACGTTACCGGTATAACGGCAGTGCAACATTTAGCTATACCAAAACCAGGATAGACCAACGTATTGAAGATCGCAGTGCTACTAATGATTACCGGCTTTCATGGTCTCACACACCGCAAAGTCGGGGCACAGGCAGGTTCTCTGCTTCCGTGCAGGCTGCAACATCTACCTTTAACCAAAATAACTTTTTAGGAGTAAATAATAATCCATTTTCGCAAAGTCTGGATAACACCACGCGCAAGATGAATTCAAATGTTTCATACCTGAAAACTTTTCAGGGTACACCATTTAGTATGGGTATAAATTTCAGGCACAGTCAGGATTTACTTACCAATGAAGTAGAAATTGGCGCGCCAGATATTTCGTTCAACATGAACAACATCTACCCTTTTCAAAAGAAAACACCCAGTCTCAAAAAATCTCCCTTAGATAACCTGAATATCCGCTACAGTCTAAATGCCAATAACCGCATTAGCAATAACCTGGGCCGCAGACCGGGTGAGTTTCAAGACAGCATTGCGCCTTTCAATTTTGAAGTGTTGCGCAACCTGATTGAAAATGCCAGCAATGGTATCAGACATCAGGCACCTATAGCTACCACCATCAAGGCATTCAAGCATTTTACTTTAACACCAAGCATTAACCTGGAAGAACGCTGGTATTTTGAAAAACTTGACTGGACATACAATCCAGAAAACAGACAAATAGTTGTGGCCGATACCATAAGGGGTTTCAACAGAATTACCAACTATGGTTTCAGTATGGGTTTGAATACACGCTTGTATGGAATCAGGAATTTTAAATCAGGAAATGTTCAGGCGATACGCCACATTATTAACCCCAATATCTCTTTCAACTATGTGCCTGATTTTACCAAGGCCTCGCAGGATTATTTTCAAAAATTTGATTTGCCAGATGGGCGCCTGATTTATAAGTCAAGACACGAAGGTTACATTTTTGGCGGTTCACAAATTGGTAATAGTGGTAGTATTGGTTTTGGGGTTTCCAACAGTTTAGAAATGAAAGTGAAAAGTGCCAATGATTCTGTTGCCCGAAAAATTCCGATACTGAACAATTTAGCTTTTAACTCAGGTTATAACATTGTGGCCGATTCATTTAAGTTGGCCAACATCAGCATGACGGCCAACACCAATATTCTGCAAGGCAAACTGAGTTTAAACTTTACCGCGTCAATAGATCCGTACAAATATGTATTGGATAGCGTGGGCAGTTTTCCTGATGGTACCAGAAGGTTTTTTCAGCGCAGGGTAGATGTATATCGCTGGGAAGATGGTTTCGACCTGGGCCGCATAAGTACAGCCAACCTGGCGGTAAGTACCAACCTAAACCCGAAAGCAAGGGAATCTGAGAACAATACTCGCAACAGAATTCTTGATTCAGAATTATCTGATTCTGACAAACAATTCCTGATCAACAACCCCAATGTTTATGTTGACTTCAGCATTCCCTGGAGTCTATCGATTAACTACAACCTGAGTTATAACAAACGAGGTTTTGAAGATCCGCGCATCATACAAACCATCAATTTCAATGGAGATCTTTCGCTCACAGAAAAATGGAAAGTGGGCTTTAGCTCAGGTTATGATTTCACCCAAAAAGATGTAACCATTACCAACATCAACATTAACCGTGATTTGCATTGCTGGGCCATGTCTTTCAACTGGACGCCCTTCGGAAGATTCCAGAATTATTCATTCAATATCAGGGTGAAATCATCGCTGCTGAAAGACCTGAAGATAGACCGTAACCGATCATTCTTCGATAATTTCTAAAATAGGAATCCTACACCACAGAGGTGCAGTACACCTAAACAATTAAGCGTTTATCCAGGCTTCTACTTCTTCTTGTGTTGGGTTCAACACGTTTTCCAATTTCATCTTCTTGCGCATGCCGCACACATCATTGAAAAGTTTAGATGGCTTTATGCTTTTCAATTGCTCAACCGAATGTATACCCAGTTTACGCAAAACAGGAATCAACTCAGCGCGAACGCCAATATTTTCAAAATCCCTATCGTTGCTGTCGGCTTTTTTCTCAGGGCGCATTTGCGGGAAGAAAAGCACATCTTGTATAGAAGCAGAGTTGGTCATGATCATGGTTAAGCGATCAATGCCTACGCCAAAACCTGCCGTTGGCGGCATGCCATATTCCAGTGCGCGCAAAAAGTCTTCATCCAATGTCATGGCTTCTTCATCGCCACGCTTGCCCAATTCTACCTGTTCTTCAAAACGTTTGCGCTGATCTATCGGATCATTTAATTCAGAGAATGCATTACAAATTTCTTTGCCGTTGCAAATAGCCTCGAAACGCTCAACCAGGCCGGGCTTGCTGCGATGCTTCTTGGCCAGTGGCGACATTTCTACAGGATAATCTGTAATGAATGTAGGTTGTATTAAATGCGGCTCGCATTTACCGCCAAAAATTTCATCAATCAATTTGCCTTTGCCCATGGTTTCGTCAACAGCAATATGCAATTGCTTGCAGGTATCGCGCAGTGCAACTTCATCCATCTCAGTAATATCAATACCGGTAAAATGTTGTATGGCTTCAAACATGCTGAAGCGTTTCCAGGGCCGCTTGAAATCAATAAGGTTTTCACCAACTTGTACTTTGGTAGTGCCATGTAAATCAAGCGCCACTTTCTCTATCATCTCTTCCACCAGGTCCATCATCCAGTTGTAATCTTTATACGCCACATACAACTCAACTTGTGTAAACTCAGGATTGTGGAAACGTGACATGCCTTCATTCCTGAAATCTTTTGAGAATTCATATACACCATTAAAGCCTCCCACAATCAGGCGCTTCAAGTACAATTCATTGGCAATACGCAAATACAAAGTCATGTCTAGTGTATTGTGATGCGTCTTGAAGGGTCTTGCGGCTGCCCCACCATAAAGCGGTTGCAGTATGGGGGTCTCAACTTCCAGATAACCTTTGTCATTTAAATACGCACGCATGCTGTTTACCAACTTTGTGCGCTTTATGAAAGTATCTCTCACTTCCGGATTCACAATCAAATCAACATAGCGCATGCGGTAACGTTGCTCCGGATCGCTGAAGGCATCGTGCTTGTGAACATTACCTTGCTCATCTACCGTTTCTTTTACAACCGGCAGGGGCTTGAGCGATTTTGTCAATAAGACAAGGTTGGTAACATGAATAGAAATTTCTCCGGTTTGTGTGGTGAACACAAAACCGTTTACACCTACAATATCACCAATATCTATATGCTTTTTGAAAACAGTATTGTAAAGCGTCTTGTCATCACCTGGGCAGATATCGTCTCTGCGTATATAAATCTGAATGCGACCACACTCAT
>DAOLDI010000244.1:0-4214 GCA_035327445.1 Cyclobacteriaceae bacterium
GTTGCTTCAAAAGAGAATATGATCAGTTAATAAAATTCTCTGAGCAGTTTCACGAAAGTGATAAATTATCTCAAAGAAATTTTTTTGATTACAGCCTGCACATTCTGCGCGAATCGCTGGTGCATATTTCCGGTGCAGGTACAAACAGAATGCGCGGTGAAGATCTTGACTTTGTGGGCAAATTCAGCAGTGTAATGAACCTGCAACGCGTTGATCATTTGTATAATTTAATTAACGAAGCCAGCTATCATTTAGAGCGAAATGGAAGCGCTAAAATGATATTTTTGGATCTTTCAATACAAATTTCACAAAAACTAAACAGCTAATTTTTAATAGGTCAATTATGAACAAACTAATGCTTTCTGCCGTCTTATTAAGTTTATGTTTTATCAGCGGCTGTGCACAAACCACTATCAAAGACAAAAATGATTTTCTCATCACCATCAAAACACCTTTAGGTGAGATGAAGGCCATCTTATATGATGATACCCCCAAGCATAAAGCCAATTTCGTGAAGCTTGCCAAAGAAGGCTTTTATGATAGTCTTTTATTTCACCGCATCATCAAAGGCTTTATGATTCAGGGTGGTGATCCTGAATCAAAAATGGCATATGTAGGCCAGGCTCTGGGTAAAGGTGGACCAGGTTATAATGTTGATGCAGAAATAAATGCTAAATATTATCACCATAAAGGTGCTATAGCTGCAGCACGCATGGGCGATGCAGTTAACCCTACCAAGGCCAGCAGCGGATCTCAGTTTTACATTGTGCATGGAACAAAACAAAATGAAGAAGATTTGAAAACTGATTTAAACAAATTAAATCAAGGTATTGCTTCATTACTGCAGCGATCAGAATACATGCATTTGAGAGATACCCTGTCCAGACTGTATTACTCTGGCGACAGAGAGCTTTATGTAAAAGAAATAATCAAGCTAAAACCAGTAGTTAAAGAAGTAACAGGCATTGATGCCGATAAAAATATCTCAGAAGAAAAATTAAGAACATATATTAACCTGGGTGGCGCCCCTCATTTAGATGGAGAGTACACGGTGTTTGGCCGTGTGATAGATGGCCTAGAGGTTATTGATAAAATTGCCGAACAAATAAAAGATGGTGCAGACCGCCCACTTGACGACATCATGATGATTGTTAAAGTTGAGGAAATGCCCAGGAAGAAAATTACAAAATTGTACAAGTACACCTATCCTGAAGATTAAATTTTTATGAAATCGCCATTAAAATGTTTTACACACAACAATATGATAATGCAGGCGATTCCCTGTCTGACGTACAGGCAGGCATCTGACCTTTAACTTAAAATTATTAACAGATGAAAGTATTGGTAACAGGTGCAAATGGACTCTTAGGTCAGAAACTATGTGAGTTGCTGGCACAAGATGTCAACATCAAACTTATTGCAACAGCTAAAGATGCATTGAAATATCAAATCAATAAAGCAAGTATTGATTTACTTGACATAAGCAATGCCCTGCAGGTTGAAGAAATCTTCAGCAAGTATCAACCTGATGTTGTGGTACATACTGCAGCACTTACCAATGTAGATGAATGTGAATTGAACAAGGTAAAGTGTTGGGAAATAAATGTAGACGGTACTGAGCATCTGTTAAAAGCTGCAGCAAAAATTCAGGCACATTTTATATTTATATCAACCGATTTCATTTTTGATGGTACGCAAGAACTGCTGGATGAAAATGCTGTGGCTGCTCCGGTAAATTATTATGGAGAATCAAAACTGGCAGCCGAAAAACTTACTGCATCTTATGTTGGCCCCTGGAGCATCATCAGAACTGTTTTGGTTTATGGATACAACCCGCACATGAGTCGTTCTAATATTGTGCTCTGGGTAAAAGAAAGTCTTGAAGCCAAAAAAGAAATTCAGGTTGTGGCTGATCAATTGCGTACCCCTACTTTTGCTGATGACCTGGCCTTGGGTTGTTACCAGGTTATCAAGAAAAAAGCTACCGGCATTTACCATATATCCGGAGAGGAATTGATGAGCCCTTATGACATCGCCATAAAAGTGGCCAATCATTTCAAACTGGATAGTTCATTTATCAAGAAATCAAACTCAACTGAATTTAAGCAGCCGGCTGTGCGGCCACTAAAGACAGGCTTCAATATTCAAAAAGCAAAAAGCAGATTAGCATACGAACCCAAAAGTTTTGATGAATCACTTAAGATACTGAGCGAACAACTTCAAAACACCTGAGAAAAAAGCATTGGTTAACTGATCAAATTTTAACATCTTCCCGACTTCATTAAATAACCTAAATACCATATGTCAAGTATTCCTTCAGATAACAGGGGCCAATGGGGCTCAAAATTCGGATTCATCATGGCAGCTGCAGGCTCAGCTGTAGGGCTGGGCAACATTTGGAGATTCCCCTATGTAACCGGAGAAAACGGAGGCGGAGCATTTGTTTTTGTCTACATTCTTTGTGTTTTGATTGTTGGGCTTCCCTTACTTTATAATGAAACTGCCCTTGGCCGCTTAACCAGAAAAAATACAGTAGGTGCATTTAAAGATACTGGGGCCAATAAGTTCTGGCAGATTACCGGTGCCTTTTTGGCACTGGCTGTAAGCTTCTTCGTGTTAAGTTATTATGGTGTAATAGCTGGATGGACAATTGGCTATATCATTAGTGAATTCACAGATTTCATCAGAGACTTCGATACGTTTAGGGCAAATCCGGGTTATGTAATCCCATTTTTTGCTGTGTTCATGGGTATTACCATTTACATCGTACAGGCTGGTGTTTCAGGAGGAATTGAAAAAGCATCCAAAATTTTAATGCCTGTCTTATTTGTTTTGATTTTACTGGTTATCGCAAGAAGTCTTACACTGCCCGGTGCAATGGCCGGAGTTAAATACTACCTTACACCAGATTTCAGTAAAATAAATGGCAATACCATTTTGGCCGCTTTAGGTCAGGCTTTCTTTTCACTTTCAATTGGCTGGGGCATTATGATTACCTATGGTTCATACCTGCCTAAAGAAAATAATATTGTAAGTAGTGGCCTGTGGGTTGGTTCAATGGACACATTAGTTGCGTTGTTAGGTGGCCTTATGATATTTCCTGCGGTTTTTGCATTCGGTAAAGACCCTGCCGGTGGAACAACATTGGTTTTTCAGGTACTTCCAGAAATATTTAACTCTCTGCCTACTGGTGGAAACATCATAGGTGCATTATTCTTCCTGCTTTTATGTATTGCAGCACTAACATCATCTATTTCAATGGTTGAAGTTCCGGCTTCTTACCTGATTGACGAAAAGAAATGGAGCAGAAAGAAAGCTTCTATTATCATTGGTATTCTCGCTTTTTTGATCGGAATTCCCTCGGCACTGTCAGGCGGTGCATCTGATTTCTTTACCAATGTAAGCATCAATTTCTTTGGCTCACCCAAAACCGGATTTCTGGATATCATGGATGCCATTTTCGGATCACTATTTATTGTAATTGTTTGTTTGATGACTGCCCTTTACGTTGGTTGGGTATTGAAGCCTCAGCGCGTATCTGATGAAATTGGTCAGGGATCTTCTTTCTATAACAAGAAATTGCTTTTCGGAATAAGCCCTGCACAGTTGTGGATATTCTTCATCAAGTTCATTTGCCCGATAGTTATACTGTTGGTGTTGCTGGCAACTATTGGCATAATTGATGCCGATGTTTAATGATTAAGACTCATAGCCTGGGTCTGTATCAAAAGTCATTTTTTTGAAAATCAATTTCGTTTCTGAATCAGAAACAAAAGAAAAATTGATGAGGCTGCCCGTTTGAGGCAGCCTTTTTTATTTTAATACTTCAGCAATTGGATGGCCGCTTGATCCATTAGGAAGCTTAATGTTTAGCAGCATGGCAATGGTTGGCGCAATATCCGTAATGCTATAGGCATGCACTGAATTACCTTGCCTGATACCATTTCCATAAAACAAAACAGGCACGTGGGTATCATAGGTATAAACTGAGCCATGTGTGGTACCCTGCACCCTGCTGGATGAAAACCACCCGGGCTGCAATTGGTAAAGAATATGACCCGATCTTTTTTGATTATAACCTCTCAGCAATAATCCTTTTACACCACCTGCATTGAAATCACTCTGCAGCATATGTTCATCGGTATAGGCCATGTAAACTCCTTCAGTGTTAATTAAAAAATTGATAATTCTCTTTTGCACTTCATCGCGCAAAG
>DAOLDI010000245.1:0-4214 GCA_035327445.1 Cyclobacteriaceae bacterium
TTTTTAGTCTTGATGCTTATCGGCTTAATTTTTTCTTCGTGCGACAACAATGATGCTGAACCCAACCTAAGGGAACTGCCTGGCAACTGGACATGGACTGCATCATGTGGTGGTGTTACAGGCGCATGCAGTTACCCCGATGAAGATAACTTTAAATCAATTCATATTACACAAGATAGATTCATTGAAAAGGTAAATGGATCCATAAGCATTGACCAGTTATATGAAATTACCTATTCACAAATTTCTGATTCTAATTACCCCTTTGAAATTGATTATGAGTTGACGCTTGCTGACGGCTGCATTAAAGTAATGACTCTTTATAAAAAACAAAATAAATTAGCAGTTAGTAACAATATGTTTATTGATTATTATCAGTGATAAAAAAAATGTGAATTTTGGGTGTGCCATCTGGCCCTAGCTGTCCTGATTTTGTAACCTCCGGCTGACATAGCAAATTGTTGCTAATAAAAATAACGGTTAATGATTTTAAAATGAAACTGAAATGTCCTGAGTTACAAACTCAGGACAGCATAAGACAGCCTAAATTCTTTTAGCAAAAGCGGACATTAAGTCGTAAGGCATGCGGTTTTACCAGAGATGCCAGAAATGAAAGAACTCTGCATTCTATCCAACACGATAAAAATAATCACTCAACCACTCATATAATTGCTCTGCGCAAGCCTTAAACAAAACCTGCCGCGCAGTTTTATTTTTTAGATTTGCTGTATGAATCTGCTCTATCCTGCTTTTCTCTTCGCACTCTCTGCCCTCAGTATTCCCATCATTGTTCATCTCTTTCAGTTTCGCAGAATCAAGAAAGTCTATTTTTCCAATACCCGCTTTCTCAGGCAGGTAAATGAAAAGACCAGTCAGCAGCGCAGGCTTAAACATTACCTCATTCTGGCCGCCCGCCTGCTCTTCATCTTATTCCTGGTGCTGGCCTTTGCCCAACCCTACATTCCGGCAAGTGATCAGCTAAGACCCGATACCGAAGTTTATCTCTACATCGATAATTCTTACAGCATGACACGGCCCCTGGCCGATGACATGGATGCACTGGATGCCGCCCTCAGCATTGCACGCGAACTGGTAAAGCAATTGCCGGCAGCTACACGCTACAAAGTAATCGACAATGATTTCGGGCCTTCTTCTTACACGTTTAAAAATCAAACTGAAGTGCTTGACCTGCTGAGCGACCGTAAATTATCACCTGTATCGCGCAGCATGCAGGAAATTGTGCAGCGCATACGCAGCGAAGGCATGCGCAATGAAAAAGAAGTTTTCTTCATCTCAGACTTTCAGCAATCTACTTTGGGCTATCTAAACAATACTGAACCAGATAGCCTGGAACGCTGGCAACTCATCACCTTGCAAACTGATGCAGTGAGTAATGTTTTTATCGATTCTGTTTACCTCGAAAATCCTTTAGCCATACCCGGAGAGCCCAATACCCTGCACGTAGTAGTGCAAAACATTGGCGATAAAAAAGCGGATGCTGTGCTGGTAAAGCTCATCATCAACAATATGCAGGCAGCGGCCAACACCATTAGCCTTGCAGCAACAGAAAAACAAAGACTGAGTTTTGATTTAAGTTCAGAACAAACCCGGGGCGGACCTTACCAGGCAGTGCTGAGTGTGAATGACTATCCGCTGAATTTTGACAATGAATTTTATTTCATCCTGGATTTTACCCGTCAAATACGCGTGCTTGAATTGTTTGAAACAAACAGCCCCAGCAATGTTCGCAATGTTTTCGGCAACGAGGCACTCTTTAAACTGGAGCGCGCACAGCCCGGCAACTTTGATTACAACAGGTTAAACCAAACCGATCTGCTGGTGATCAACAGTATCAGCAACATTACCCCTAACCTGGCGCTTAGCATACAAGGTTTTACAGATGCCGGTGGTATTGCCTTGCTCATTCCATCATCGCAGCCCGACCTGGATTCATACCGCAATCTGCTGCGCATGCCACAGCTTAATTTACTGGAAAGCGAAAGCATGGTAGAGCTGGAAAGACCTGATTTTAAAAATCCATTCTTCGAAGGTGTATTTGAAGAAGAAAGTGCAGCCCTGGTAATGCCCAAAATGCGCAGGCTCTTGCATTGGGGTACTGACAGAAATGCTTTGCTAAAAACCAAAGACAATCAGCCGGTGCTCTCTGTATTCAGTAACCGTGGCAGCATATACGTACTGGCCAGTCCGCTAAACCGCAATTATGCTGAACTGCAAAACAATGCATTGTTTGTGCCCATCATGTACCGCATTGCTGCGGCAGGCAAGCGCAACATCAGCAAGCTTTATTACCTGCTGGATGAAACATTGATTGACATTCGCCTGGATAGCCTGCGCGGAGAAGAACCCCTGCGCCTCATCGGGCAGCAGGAAATTATTCCTGCACAACGCAGGGTAAACAACAGGCTGGTGATGGAGCTTCCACCCTTTGCTGTTGCACCGGGCTTTTATCAGCTCACACAACAATCACAGCGCAAAGCTATGCTGGCTTTGAATCTCAGTTCGCTTGAATCAGACATACGCGTAATGGATGAAGCAGAGATTGCCAGCAGGTTTGCAGCTTTGGGAAATGTAAGTATTTCATCGGCAGAGAGCGTAGAAGCTTTCAGTAATGAGATAAAAGCCAGATATTTGGGACAGCCTTTATGGAAGTACATGCTGATACTGGCCTTGTGCTTCTTATTGTGCGAAGTGCTGATCATACGGTTTATCAAATAACGCATGAAGATTTTCATCCAAGCCGCGGAAATCATAGCTCCGCAAAGCCCCCTGCACCGAAAACAAAAAAATGTATTGATCAGTAATGGAAGAATTGCAGAGATTGGCGATAAAAAATTTACTGCTGATAAAGTAATACAGGCAGAAGGCATGTACCTCTCAGCCGGCTGGTTAGATATTGGCACCTACGCGGGCGATCCGGGCTTTGAACATAAAGAAGATTTAAACAGCCTTAACCAAGTAGCGGCAGCAAGCGGTTTTACTGAACTGGCCCTGCTGCCCAATACCAATCCATGCATACAAAGCAAGAATGATGTAAGCTACATCATTCGGCATAATGATAGCCGCCTGGTGCAGATGCACGCCATTGCCGCAGTGAGTAAAAACATCAAAGGCGAAGAACTTACCGAGATGATAGACCTGCACCATGCAGGTGCTGTGGCTTTTTCTGACGGACTGAAACCCGTTTGGCATACAGATATTTTTCTGAAGACCTTACAATACCTGCAACCATTCAATGGATTGCTCATCGACCATCCGGAAGATATCTGGCTCAACATGTTTGGGCAAATGCATGAAGGCATTACCAGTACCAAACTCGGCCTTAAAGGCATGCCGCGCTTAGCAGAAGAGATTATGGTGAAACGCAACCTCGACTTACTGAGTTATGCAGGAGGTAAATTGCATTTACATAAACTTTCATCAGCAGCAGTGTTCGACTTGCTGCGTATAGCACGTAAGCAAGGCTTGCAGGTAAGCTGCGATGTAAGCGCTTACCAGGCTTTACTTAGTGATGAACTGCTGACAGACTTTAATACCAACTATAAGGTGAATCCTCCGCTGCGCGAAAAGCATGATCAGGAGGCCATCATCAAAGCTTTAAAAGACAATACCATTGATGTACTCTGCAGCGCGCACATGCCGCAGGATGAAGAAAGTAAAAATCTTGAATTTGACCTGGCTGATTTCGGCATCATCAACCTGCAAACATTTGCCTCACAACTAAGCGCATTGAGCAAATGGGTTGACATTGGTTTACTGATTGAAAAAGTTGCTTATAACCCCAGGAAGATTCTGAACATGCCCGAAGCAAGCATCGCCAAAGAAGCCAAAGCTAACCTCACGCTATTCGCTGCAGAGGCAAGCTGGGAATACAAAGAGAGTAATAACTTATCGAAGTCGAAAAATTCTCCCTGGCTCGGACAAACACTTAAAGGCAAAGCTGTAGCCACTTTCAATAATGGCAAGCATTGGATTGATAAGTCGGTAATTCAATAAAATCAGGTAGCATTAAATATCAACCACTCCGAGGGTCAAGACCGCTCAGAGTGTTGTGTTTATCTCAACACGAAGGCAACTCCTCCCCGCACGGCAAAGGTTTCATTGGTGTAGTAATCGCCAATAGCTTCAAAACGCACATTGCGGTTAATGGGCTTAGACCAGCCAAAACCAAGCGAGACATCATCCTGACCGATCAA
>DAOLDI010000246.1:0-4209 GCA_035327445.1 Cyclobacteriaceae bacterium
AGCCCAGGGTTTCAGTCAGTACAAAGAAGGAAGGTGGCAAGGTTTTGATTTCTGTAAAAGACAACGGCAACGGTATTCCTAATCATATAAAAGAAAAAATATTCCAGCCTTTCTTTACTACCAAACCCACAGGGCAGGGTACCGGGCTTGGCTTGAGTATGAGTTATGATATCGTAACCAAGGGACATCAGGGTGAAATAAAAGTAATTTCAAAAGAAAGTGAAGGTACGGAGTTTATTGTAGTTTTACCTATATAAATAATGATTATGAAGATACTCGTAGTAGATGACGAACAAGATGTTAAAACCTTATTTGAACAGCGTTTCAGAAAGGAAATAAGAAATGGAGAAGTAGAATTCGTTTTTGCCTTTTCAGGTGAAGATGCCTTACTGTTATTAAACCGATGGGAACATGAGGCGATACTCATCTTGTCGGATATCAATATGCCCGGAATGAGCGGCCTGCAGTTACTTGAAAATGTAAAGAAGAAGTACATGAAACCACCACCTGTAGTCATGATGATTACCGCTTATGGTGATGCAGAGAATCGAAGAATTGCAGAAGAATTGGGCGCTGATGATTTTCTGACCAAACCGGTAGATTTTACCTCGCTAAAAGAAAAACTTAACCTGAATAGTTAATGGCTAAAATACTAGCTGCCGATGATGAGGCAGATTTGGAAATACTCATCAAACAAAAATTCCGTCAGAAAATAAGAGAACAACAATACGAATTTGTTTTTGCTATTAATGGTATTGATGCTTTAGAAAAAATAAAGCAACACCCTGATATAGATATTGTATTGAGCGATATCAACATGCCCGAAATGGACGGACTTACCCTGCTCACCCGCCTGAATGAAAGCAGCCCATTAATTAAGTCAGTCATTGTTTCTGCCTATGGCGATATGGATAATATCCGCACGGCCATGAACCGCGGTGCATTTGATTTCATTACCAAGCCGGTAAATTTTGATGATCTTTCGCTAACCATGGAAAAGACCATCAAACATGTATTGCATGTAAAAGAAACATTGAAAGCGGTTAAAGAAAATAATATTCTGAAGATGTATGTGGACGAGAACGTACTCAAATTCATGGGCACGCGTGAGTACGAGTCTGCAATAACAGCCAATGAGACTATTGATGCTACCGTAGCTTTTATTGATATCTGTAGTTTTACCTCCATCAGTGAAAAAGAATCTCCTGATACAGTGGTGAAATTATTGAATGACTATTTCGATATCATCGTAAAAGAAATAATTGATCAGGGTGGTTACATAGATAAATTTATTGGAGATGCCATCATGGCTGTATTCAGAGGCGAATTTCATTTAGACAGATGTCTTGATGCCTGCCTGGCTGTTAGAAAAAAAGTGAGCGAGTTGCCGCAGGTAAGCGATGTAATAAACTTTACACCGCAGGTGGCCATTGGCATTAACAGTGGCGAAATGATTTCAGGAAATATTGGTTCAGCCACTTTGAAGCGATTGGATTATACAGTAATAGGAGATACTGTAAATACAGCACAGCGTTTGCAGTCAGCAGCCGGACCAGGACAGATCATTATCAATGAAAAATCATTCAATAAAATCAAAGAATCATTTAATTGTAAGGAAGTAGGAGAGGTAAGCCTTAAAAATAAGAGTAATCCGCTGATGATCTATAATGTGATGGATTGATTTGAATTATTGAGCTTCAGTTTATTAAGAAGTGCTTAAATACTTAAATGATAATGTTTCTAATTGCTTTTCACAATTTTTCTATCTAAACTGATGCTCCATTAATCTCAAACAAATTATAGATGGCTTTTATTATTCCCGGATTTGAATACGATAAATTTGTTGATAGACACTCCAAATAATTCAATTTAATAGATGTCTTTTTATATTCAGCAAGTCGAACAACTTATCAGTCAGGGCCGGTACCTGGAAGCACGTAATCTTGCCGAAGAATGTATTTCAAATTCCGGTGAAAATAATCTCAGATTTAAGCAACTTTATGCGCTTGCGCTATCCAAGTCTGGCGCGCCAGAGGTTGCCGTTGATTATCTTCTGCCGGTTTATCATCAGCACCCTGAAGACCCAGAGAATGCTGGTATCCTGGGGGGTATTTATAAGGAACTGTTTAAGCAAAATCAAGATTCAAAATTTGCTGTTTTGTCTAGAGATACCTATGCAAAGAATTTTGAACAAACGAAGAATTACTATACAGGTATAAATGCGGCCACCATGTCGGCCATAGCAGGTAAAATGCAAAAGGGCAGGGAAGTGGCTGAGCAAGTTATACAGCTTATCGATGGATCCACAGGAGATTTCTGGGAAGTGGCTACCCTGGCTGAGGCAAAACTATTGAATAAAGAACGGACCCTCGCCATTGAGTTATATTTCAAATGCAAGCAAATGGCGGGTACCGATTGGGGGAAAATTAACAGTGTGTATAATCAACTCTGGTTACTTAACCATTACGTACCGGTACCTGCTGAGGTAATGAAAGTCTTTGGTCCGCCAGGGGTAACCGCTTTTGTAGGACACATGATTGATCATCCGGAAAAGCCACAGCCGAGATTCCCCGCTTCTATAGAAGAACATGTCAGAGGGGAGCTGGAATACACCATTAAGTCGGTAAATGCTAAAGTAGGCTATTGTTCTTTGGCCTGTGGTGCAGATATTTTGTTTGCTGAAGCCATGCTGGAACAAGGTGCCGAACTGAATATATTCCTCCCTTTTGATAAGGAAGATTTCATCAGCACCAGCCTGGTTTTTGCAGGTGAGCAATGGGTGGATCGCTTTCATAGTATTATCAACAACAAAAGAGTAATATATCTTACTAAAGATAAATATAATGGCAATGATGCTTTGTTTACCTTGCAAAGCCGGATGATTTTCGGTGCGGCCATTTTGCGCAGCAAATTGCTCAATTCAAAAGTGAATTTGATTACCGTGCTTTCTGAAATGGATATGAAAACCCGCACTGGGGGTACACGCTATACCATGCAGTTATGGCCTTATGCTGACAGGGTTCACAATATTAATCCCGATAAGTTTGTAAGCTTGCAGCAAAATCCAGAGGTGGTGGCTGCAGAGCCGGTGCCGGTTGCTGAACAGGCGACAGTAAAACCTGATACAATTGTTTCATACCTGTGTTTTATAAGTTTTAATGAAATGCCCGCAGCTTCCATTCATGAAGCCTGGCAACAAATATTAGCAGACACTATTGATCTGAACTTAACGGTGAATGGACTAAGTATTGCAGATGGATCTTTAACAGCTTCATTCAACTCTTCGCATTCTTGTATTGATTTTGTTTCTGATCTGATGCACAAGTACGGATTTAAAGACATCAAAGTGAGTTTACATGCCGGCCCGGCCAAAGTAGATTTAAGGGGAAAGTATAAAAGTGCAAGTCTGGAAGGCACGGCCTTAGAGGTGGTTAAAGAGATAAACGGTTTTGCCATGCCCGGCAGAATGGTAGCAACCGATATTTTCGCCTCTGTTCTTGCTTTAAATCTCGATTTGTACCAATTAACCCATGCAGGTATTGTACAGTTAAAAGTTTATGATGCTAAAATCGGGATTTACCAAGTGGAGAAAACAGGCTAGTACTTCATTTTGTAAATTTATTTGCTCATTAATAATTACGAAAGAGGCCCTTGTCTATCACAATGGCCACTATTATTAATGAGTGTTTTAAAATTGTATGTTTTCCATTTTGAGTCACCGATTTCATAAATCCACTTAGTGTCAAAGACCTTTTTTTGCTAACAAGCTATGTTCGATAGAATACTTTGATGGATTTTTTAGGTATAAATTCCAGAAGCATTGGTTTCCCAAAAGGAAAGGACTTCTAAAAATCTCCGATGGTCTCTTCTAATTGGCCCATTGCTTTGGCAAACTCTTCATCATTTGGCGCTACACCATGCCATTTGTGTGTGCCCATCATAAAATCAACGCCATAGCCCATAATGGTTTTCATCAGGTTAACCACCGGTTTACCTTTTTTAGCCAGGGCCTGTGCATGAAGCAAAGTATGAATAACATCCTCAATATTGTTTCCATTGCTTTCTAAAACAATCCATCCAAATGCCTCCCATTTTGCACGCAGGTCTTTTAAATCCATTACTTCATCTGCCGGTCCGTCTATCTGGTGGCCATTGTAATCTATAGTGGCAATAAGATTATCTACTTTATGGTGTGCAGCATACATAGCG
>DAOLDI010000247.1:0-4186 GCA_035327445.1 Cyclobacteriaceae bacterium
ACCAAAGACAAGCACAAATGCTTTGTTTATGGATGCTCATACTTCAGACTTACTTGAAGTATGGAAATTAAACCTGAACGACAGCTCTTACTCAGAAGCTCATATCCTCAGGCTTGAAAACAAAAAGTCTAACAATGAATTAAGCTCACAGCAAAACAATGCAGAGAGGACATCGCCTTACCGGCTCTCCTGGAAGACTGACGGAATAATATTAGGTACAGGTCTTGTTGCCCAGGCAATAGAACTAAGCATGGATGGCTCGCGCACCCCGCTCAGTATGGAGCAGGCTCAAAAATTTTCACATCGCGATGTGCATTGGTTCGATAGAAGCGCATCCTATAAATTCAATAAAGACTTGCGTAATGTAAGTGATCAGTTGGGAGCATTCTCACTTATTGCTCCATTAGGATTACTGGCAGATAAGGGTGTAAGAAAAGACCTGCTCAGTGTTGGGTTGATGTTTATGGAGCTGCGCCTTTTTGCTGATGCCTTACCTGCTATTTCAAAACAGGGCATCACCCGCTACAGACCTTACGTCTATAATCCGAATGTTAGTTATGAAGATAAGATAGAAAAAGACCCCGGTCAATCATTCTTTGCCAGCCAAACTACCTCGGTGTTTTCAAGTGCTGTATTTGTGGCTACTGTATTTAGCGACTATAACCCTGAGTCTAAATACAAAGCCTGGGTATGGGCCGGTTCACTTGCCGCAGCCAGCGCCATCAGCTATGTACGTTATGAAACGGGTATACATTATACCTCTGATATTTTAGTTGGTGCAGCTGTAGGCTCAGCCATCGGGTACTTCATACCTAAACTTCACAGGGTACAAAAAAATAATTCGATAATCATAAGTCCGGCTGCAAGTGCTGAAGCTTACACACTTAATGCAACCATCAAATTATAATCAAAACAAAAAATTTAACATCAATCATTAAAGCTATGAACACACAACAAAATATTAAGCTCTCTCATGAACAGGCAGCCTTTAACCTGTTCATGAATGAATCAGAAATTTTACATCATTGGCAAGCCATTGATAAAACCTTCAAACGCACAGAACAACTAGAAGCCAATTTGCTTGAACGAGTAAAACAGGCTGTTGAGCATCCTGAAGCAAATAATTTTTCCAGCTTGGGTAATCCATCAATAATTAATAATGAACATAAGAGATTATCACTGGCTAAAGGTTTTGCTTTAATGTATGCGCTTAATCCAGAAACTGTTAAGCCTGCACACTTTCGTTTACTCAATGAAGTATTCAGCAAAACAGAAATTGCAGCATTGTGCGCGTACATCTGTTATGTATATGCCTCTGTACAGTTTTGTCAATTGATCCAGAAAAGGCAGGTATAAAACACTTTATCCTTTCTGCTTTTTAAAGTGCGGGAAACAAGAAATAGCTCCGGGATTAATCCCTCTACTATTATTGAAGGCAGTTGTGCCAGCATTTGAAGTGCTGGCACAACTCCTGATTTAAAAATTATTCCTTAGCTTGATGCATTAAACATCAGCCGCTATGCATGCCGGAAGTAATTATACCCTCAGAGAATTTTTGTACTGGACGCGCAGAGAAATTTACTGGCTCGTTCTACTGGCCCTCATCCTCACAAGCTTGTATGAATTACTTTCACTAAAATGGCTGGCCCTTCCCTGGCTGCCGGTTGCCTTGCTCGGTACTGCTGCCGCATTTTTAGTTGCCTTTAAAAACAATGCTTCTTACGGCAGGTTGTGGGAGGCGCGCATCATCTGGGGCGCCATTGTAAACAGCAGCCGTACCTGGGGCATCATGGCCAAAGATTTTATCTCCGGCAGCAGCAGCGAAGCAGAACGAAAAAAAATTCAGCAAATATTGATTTACCGGCATATTGCCTGGCTCACTGCGCTGCGCTTTCAGTTGCGCGAAACCCGCACATGGGAGAGCATCAACAAGTCTTATAATATGGAATACAGAAAACTTTTTCCTGTAGAAGAAAAAGAAAAGCTTTTGGCCGATGCCCTCAAACCATTTTTGAATGAAGAAGAGTACGCATACGTAATGAGCAAAAGCAATAAGGCTACGCAAATCATCAGCCTGCAATCGCAGCATTTGCGCAAACTGCATGAACAGGGCCTGCTTGAAAATTTTCGTTTTGTAAACATGGAGCAGCAGCTTGCCGATTTATACGACCAACAGGGCAAGTGTGAGCGCATCAAAAACTTTCCTTATCCGCGACAGTTTGCCACCATCAATTTGTTTTTCATCCGGCTTTTTATTTTGCTGGTGCCTTTTGGCATGCTCATGGAATTTGAAAAGCTGGGCGAAGGACTGGTTTGGTTAACGGTGCCCTTCAGCACCATGGTGGCCTGGGTGTTTAACTCCATTGAAAAAATTGGCGAGGCTACCGAAAATCCTTTTGAAGGCGGGGCCAATGATGTACCCATTACGGCACTGTGCAGAACCATAGAAATTGATTTGAGAGAAATGCTGGATGAGGCCAACATTCCCGAGCCCCTGAAGCCGGTGAATAAGATTTTGATGTGAGGCAAAAGTTTCATCAGGTTATAGCCTGATATTTAATTTGCATTTATCAGGTTATAGCCTTATGAAAAATTTAAAAAAGCTTCAAATTGAGCAATTGGACAAGAAATTGGCAGGCTTTGCTAACATTCCTGAGGCTCCAGCCAAAGGCTGGATTCATGCCATCCGCACAGCCTTAAAAATGTCATTGAGGCAATTTGGCAAACGCATGGGCATTACCGCGCAAAGCGCACAGGAAATTGAAACGCGCGAAAGCAATGGCAACATTAGCCTGAAAAATCTGAGAGAAGTGGCCGAGGCATTAAACATGAAACTTGTTTATGGTTTTGTTCCTAAGGATGATTCAATGGAACAAATGCTGGACAAGCAGGCAAAAACATTGGCCCATAAAATTGTAATGCGCAGTAACAAAAGTATGCAGCTGGAAGACCAGGCTGTAAGCAAGCAAGGTCTTGAAAAAGATGTGCGTGAAATGGCTGATGAAATTAAAAGAACGATGCCACGCTATTTATGGGATTAGATTTTGATTTAGCTGGGGCGGTCAAAGTCCCACATCAAAAGTTGCTAAAAGCAGGCAAGCTTACTTGCAAGCTGTTAAGCAAGCAGATGCACATAATATTATTCCATTGCCCCACTCAGTCGCTCGCTTTTAGCGAGTGACTTATATTTCACTTGGCCTCTGGCAAATTGATGAAAACAGTAAGATGCCTTATGAATAGTCGTCACTCGGCACAGCCGAGCGACTAATGGGTGGTTGTTTCAGTTAGCTGATGGCTTACTTATGTCTAAGAGTATTGATTATCTATACCACAAGTATCCCGTGACTAGACTACAATTTAGCCTTCATCAACTCTGTTAATGTTACTGAGTATGGCAATGCTGAATCCCGACCTTTTCCATGTTTTTCCAAAAGAGAAATATTCCACTCATACTTTTTGAATTCAACTTCTGCATCACCTTCTAAATCAAACATTAAATAAAAATTATGATTTGGGTCTGGATACTTCATGTCAGTAATTTCTTCTTTAGAAAATATTCTTGGTCCTCCTTTTTTAAGTTTGAACAATTTTCCGGTTAACAGTTCCCCTTTACCATGCAGAAGCAAATAGCGAGCATCGGTAACGCTTGCCTCCAATCTTAATGAACCCTTCGATTTACCTACACGTGCATTGTATAAGCTATTCTTTAGAATCCACTCCAGATGTTCTTGATTTTTATAATAGGCTATCAAAACAGTAGTTTCATCAGGAAGCAGTGATCGATTTTCACCATAGGTTTCAGGTAACGCTTCTTTAACCTCACTGTCAGGCTTCTGTTTAAAAGTCTGATAAGTCTTCAAAGAAATTTGCTCACGTTGGGAGGCACGATTTAAAAAGTGCTGTACTATTTCCTGAAGAAAAATTTTAAGCTCGGTTGTTCCGTCACTTTGCTTTGATGGACTGATAGCAAAAGCACCCAAGCCCGGAATGATTTCGTGAAAGCCAGTAATTTTTTCGGTTTTTGATCCCGGATAGAGCACGTATGCCCCCGCTGTTCTTCGTATAGCATCGCGATAAGCGTGCATTTTCAACAGGTCAGCTCTTTTATAATTTCCTTTGTTCTGCTCTTCTTTTTCCTCATTCAGATTCTCTGAATCGTTGAAGATGTTGTCGAGATTTTCAATGC
>DAOLDI010000248.1:0-4180 GCA_035327445.1 Cyclobacteriaceae bacterium
CCCATGATATATGATTTTTTGATGTCTTGTGTCTCAATAATCTTTGTCATAAAGCTGATTTCAATTCAATGTGGAAAAGTAAAACTTATACTGGCCATTTTGATTAACAATTCTTTTAACGGAAAAGCCGGCTGAAGTTTGCGAAATTTTTGATTTTTTGGGTTAACCCGCCAATAATATAAAATCCACACACTTTTTAATGACCACATCGTCCTTCAAAATGCGGGTATGGCCCAGCCCGCTGGTTCTGTAAAGTTGTGCCTGCGGATACTTTTCTATCAGGGCCAGAGGATGATCGATGGATACTTCTTTATCATCTTCATCGTGCACCAGCAAAAGGTTGATGTCATTTTTCAGTTGTGTGATAAAATGCAGGGCAGTGTATTCATAAAAAGGTTTGCCGTAACGTTTGATGACTTCTTTTTCAAAGAATGCCCTTGTTTTGTCTGATGCGCCAATGGCCTTGATGTAGGTATCTACAATTTTCTCACCTATGGTAGGGCTGGCAATATTGATGAGCGTTTTAATGGGCAAGCCATTCATAGCCGCGAATAAACCAACCCCACCTCCGAAAGAATGTGCAATAACAGCTTCGGGTGCTCCGAATTTTTCAACCAAGGCTTTCAATACTTCTTCAAACTCTAAAATATTGGTGCGCTTGCCTTGCGATTTGCCATGTGCAGGGCCATCAAAAGCAATTACCTGGTAGCCTGCTTTCAACAAGGGTTTTACAAATCTTCTGAACTGCGTGCCTCTGCCGGCCCAACCATGTATACACATCACCACTTTGCCTTCAGTACCCCAACGGTAACCATGCACTTGCTTGCCATTTATATTTAAGTTGAAAGTCTGACTAAAACTTTCGGCTTTACCTTCTTTCTCAGGACGATTATAATTAATGGGCGTAAAGAATAATTGCAGAAATAACCTGTGCGCCAGATAAGGAAAAACAAATTCTAACTTAGGAAAACCCCATTGTAACAGTTTAAGTATTGGTGGGGTTTGATCTTTTTTTTTGCTCAAGGTGATGTAATTAAAAATTTATCGGATTGTTTGTTAAGGGATTCATGCTTTCAACCAATCTTAAATCTGAAAGTATTGGTTTGATGGCTGAAGTCATTCACATCATAAACTCTTTCTGTGAACGATACTTCGTTGTTTTTGTTCACCAAAATTACGGTTGATGATCTTGAACCATAACCGGGTGATTTAATAAACATAGAAGATAGCGCTCTTTCTCTTTCTAATGGCAAACCCGTATCGGGCAGTTGATGATCGGGCGCTGTGTTTTCATCTGTTAACATGTTAAGCAGTTCTTCTGCATCTAATTTGTTGTTGTCAACCATGTGTTGCAGTTTGGCTTTACCTGCCTGTACTTTTGGCCAGGGTGTTTCCAACAAGTGATTAGAAATACCAACAACGCCTTGCGGTACTTTTACAATGCCATTGCCATAGTTAGAGAGGTAAGAAAGTTCATCAGGATAACCCAGCAATAAATTAAAACCATTGTACTCATCTGCTTCTGGTTTAATCTCTTCTAAATAGGCATGAGGCTGATGACCATTGGTGAGGTAGTCTAATACAAGTTGTCCGCGTGAAGGCGCCTTGCTTTTCAAATTTCGCAAGTCGCGGTAATTGGTAAGCATGGCAATTTTACCATTGCGGTGCATGCCCAGCCAGGTGCCACCGGCTTCTAAGTCTTTGCCGGCCAGCAAACCCGGATGTTCATCCCAAAAATTTGCTGGCGCTGTTTTGCGATGGTAGAACTCATCGCGGTTGGCTGCCAGTATCAGTTTATATTCCGGGTGATAATGATGCGCAAAAAGAATTAAACACATGCTGCAATTTACTAAGTGCTCTCAGGGTAACGTATATCGCAGGCCAAAAAATCCCCTGATGCCTTGTAAAGGTGCATAATTATATGCGGTATCAAACCTGTAATTGTTTGGATTGTCGAGCTCAATGCTTCTATCAAAAGGATCGAATGGTCGCAACAGCGGATTTTCAGGAACAAAGTTCAGGAGATTCTTCACACCGGCATAGATTTCAAGTTGATTGCTGAACGATTTGCTGAACTGCACATTCATCAAACAAAACCAGGGAGATTTTTCAGGTCTGAAATCATCAGGCACAACAGGTAAATACATGGGGCCCATCCACCTGCCGCTCAGGTCAATGTTTAAAGCAATGCCGGGAATCTGATAACTGAGTGTAAAAACGCCTGAAAAGCGCGGTGCAAATAATTGCGGCACACGAACTTGTTCATTGCTTCCTTCTTCCATTTCAATTTGGTAAACATCCATGAAGGTTGCGCCAGTCATAAATTTTAATCCATTGCTGAAATTCGATTCAAGATTAAGCGCAAAGCCTTTGCTGATGGCGTAACCATCCAGGTTATCATAAATGATTTTATTCGGATCAGTCAGAAAGTCGCCTACAATTTTATTGCTGAAGTGTGTGAAGAAAGCTGTTAGATCAAAAGCAATAAATCCATATTTGTGAATGATAGAAGTCTGATAATTGGTATTGATGTTCCATGATTGTTCTGGCCTCAGTTCATTTTGAATGATGACTTCGCGCGAGCCACTAAGTGCGGCATGATCTTCTGTAAACAGATTTACCACCCTGAATCCATTGCCGGTACTTAACCTGAGCGTACTGTTTTCACCAGTGCGGTAGCGCATGGCTAAACGCGGACTCAAAATTTTACCGTGTTGATTGTGGTGATCATAACGCATACCAGTGAGTAAATTAAATTTTGAGTTGATGGCCCATTCATCTTGTATAAAAAGGCCGGGAAGAAATGTTTGCACAGGCGCATTAGTTCCGTTTACATTGGCTGTGCCAGGTGTGTTATCATCATAATAAATATATCTGAATGGCAAGCCGGCCAGTACTTGATGTTTGTTCACTTGCTTTGACCAACGCAACTGCGCAAAGGCAACATCTTGCTGTGCCATGAAGGGATCTGTTCCGTAATAAGAGTCTTGCAGGTGTTTGTTAAAGGAGTAATCGAGAAATAAATTTCCATGCTTATTACTCAGCTCATAGTTTCCTAAAACTTCAAAGCGATTGGTAAATACAGATTCGGCATAAACTTCATCAGAGCCCCTTAAGCTGCGGTTCCATTGCATTTCTCCACCCCAACGTTCTTCATAGATATAACGCAATGCCATACCTGCCTTTAAATTGTTCTTGCGCTTGAAATCATATTTGTTGAAGAATGAAGTTCTTCTTTGCAGGGCCAGATCAGTAAAGTTATCTCCGTTTCGATCTACCGGGTTCCAGTAATTAAAATGATTGATGCCCAATAAACTTTTGTGATTGCCCGCGCGAAAGTTTAGCGCAATGTCTGCATTGTATTCACCATAACTTGTAGCGAATGCATCAATGTGAAGAGGATTATTTTGATCAGGATCTTTGGTGATGATATTGATAAGGCCTGCCACTGCTTCTGAACCATAGAGCGTTGAGGCAGGACCTTTCACAACTTCAATGCGTTTAATCAAACTATTGGGTATGCCACTTAAGCCATACACGGTTGAGAGACTGCTCACAATAGGCATGCCGTCAATCAGCACCATGGTATAAGCGCCCTCCATTCCGTTGATGTGAATATCTCCGGCATTGCAAACATTGCAATTGATTTGGGGCTGCACACCATTGACCAAACTAAGTGCTTCAAAAATATTTGGCGTTGGGTTTTTCCTGAAGTAAGCGGATGTAAAAACATCTACCGGTATGGAACTGTTGATGCGGCTTACCTCTTGCATGCTGCCACTTACTACAACAGCATGTAGTGATGTATTTGCTTGTAGCAATTTGATGTGAACAAATTTCTCCGGATTCATTTTTAGCTGCAGCGTTTCATAACCGATATAGCTAATGATGAGCTCAATTTCTGTTGAGCCCGGTAAGTCAATACTGAATTTACCGGCTTCATCTGTTAGTACACCCAAGCTTGTACCGGCTACTTGTATGTGGCAATAGGCTAACGCTTCTCCGTTTTCAGCATCGCTGACCTTGCCCTGTAATACTACCTGGGCCTGCAGCGCAAAGGGTAGGAGCAGCGCAAAAAGCATGTATGTTTTTAAATTTGCCACAATATATTTTTAGATTAGTCTAAAATAATATTTAAACAAATAAAATACTTTTGGGGCAGACTACAAAAAAGGCGGGC
>DAOLDI010000249.1:0-4173 GCA_035327445.1 Cyclobacteriaceae bacterium
GTAATGAGAGCCTGGGAAATAAAGCCTGTTACGCTTGAAGAAATGAAATACAAACAATACCGGGTTGGAATTGTGCTTACCGGAGTAACAGCTATTGAACCTGAACTTGATGACAGGGTGTTTTTTGCACGCGGTGCCGACAGGGTGGCGCATGCCGTACAGCTCTACAAACTTGGTGTAATCCAAAAAATATTAATCTCAGGTGGTACCGGTAAATTGTTGAATCCGGAGGAAGGAGAAGCTATGAAATTATTACAGGCTTTTATTTACATGGGCGTACCAGAGTGGGCCATATTGATCGAATCAGAATCAAGGAATACGCACGAATCTGCGCTGGCCAGCAAAGAAATTATTGAAGGCACATTTAAACCAGAAGATTGTCTGCTTATTACCTCTGCCTTTCACATGCGCAGGGCAAGGGCTTGCTTCCATAAAATTGGCTGGCCAATAGATACCTACAGTGTGGATGTGTATAGTTCAAGAACCAATTACAATTTCGACACTCTTTTTATCCCTAAAATCGATGCCCTGATCAGGTGGCACAAGCTAAGCAAAGAATGTACAGGCATGCTGGCTTACAAAATAGCAGGATATATCTGATAAGCTGGAACAAGTAAGACACTTTGTTGTTTAAATAGTCTAAGTGTCATACACCTCACAGGGGGTAGACCGCCCATTAATCAAAATCTTATGTTTTCCCTATTCAAAAAAGACCCTGTAAAGCAGCTTGAAAACAAGCGCAAAAAACTTCTGGAAGAAGCCATGCATGTACAACGCTCTGGAGACCTGAAACTGTATGCAGTTAAAATGAGTGAAATCGATCAACTGGAAAAACAAATTGAAAGCCTTAGAAAATCAGATTCCTGATAAAGTAATTGATAAGGGTACCACCCTGGTCTGGCTGCGCAGAGATTTACGCCTCAGCGATAATGCCGGACTTTATCACGCATTGAAAGAAAATGAAGAGGTACTGCCGGTTTTCATTTTCGATACAGCAATTTTAAATAAGCTGGAAGATAAACAAGACCGCAGAGTTGAGTTTATTCATCAATCATTAAGTCGGATTAAAAGTGAATTAAATCAACATGGAAGTGATTTGCTGGTGCTGCATGGTAATCCGCAGGAGATTTATAAAAAAATAAATCCTCAAGCAGTTTACACCAATCACGATTATGAACCTTATGCAGGCCAACGCGATGAAGCAGTCAAAAACATTTTAGGTTCAAGAGGAATAGAATTTCATACATTCAAAGACCAGGTGATTTTTGAGAAGGATGAAGTCGTAAAAGATGATGGTACGCCTTATACTGTCTACACGCCTTACAGCAAAAAGTGGAAAACCAGACTAAAGGAAAGTGATTATGCCTCCTATCCTACTGAGCAGTATTTCAAAAACTTCAAAAAAATATCGGGTCTTCATTTTCCAACACTCAATGAAATTGGTTTTGAAGCAACAGGCGCTGTGTTTCCTGAGAGAAAAGTAAAACTGGATATCATCAAAAAATACCATGAACAGCGCGACATACCCGGCATTGAAGGCACAAGCAGGCTTAGCGTTCATCTTCGCTTTGGTACAGTAAGCATTCGTAAACTGGTACAGGTAGCTATACAGCACAATGAAAAATGGTACAATGAATTGATTTGGCGTGAATTTTATCACATGATACTCTGGCATTTTCCGCAAGTTGAACACAAAGCCTTTAAACCTGCTTACGACCAGATTGAATGGCTCAACAACGAAGCAGACTTTAATGCCTGGTGCGAAGGAAAAACAGGTTACCCCATAGTAGATGCCGGCATGCGTGAGTTAAATGAAACCGGCTTTATGCATAACAGAACTCGTATGATTGTAGCCAGCTTTCTCACCAAACATTTGCTGATTGACTGGCGATGGGGTGAAGCATACTTTGCCAAAAAGCTGCTCGATTTTGATTTGGCTGCTAACAATGGTGGCTGGCAATGGGCAGCCGGTTCAGGTTGCGATGCTGCGCCATACTTCCGTGTGTTCAACCCTTATCTGCAAACTGAAAAATTTGACCCGGAAAGAAAGTACATCAAACGATGGGTGCCTGAAGTTGATGCGCCTGATTATCCCAAGCCAATAGTTGACCACGACTATGCAAGACAAAGAGTTTTGCAAGCTTATAAAGTTGCGCTAGACCAGGATAATAAGTCATGAAGATTTTACTCACCGGCTCTACCGGATACATTGGCCGCAGGCTGCTGCCTGTTTTGCTTGATGATGGCCATGAGGTGGTTTGTCTGGTGAGAGACAGAAGAAGATTTGACTATGAAGATTTTACAGATGAACTGCTTAAACGTGTCCAGGTAATTGAGGCCGATTTACAGGATGAAAACAGTCTTTTAAATATTCCTAAAGACATTGACATTGCCTTTTACCTGGTACACTCCATGTCAGGTTCTTATCAGAACTTTCACGAAGCGGAGAAAACAAGTGCTGTAAACTTTGCTGCGTATGTAAAACAAACAAGGGCAAAACAAATCATTTACCTCGGAGGCATTGCCAACGATAAAAATTTATCTGAGCATCTGCAAAGCAGGAAAAATGTAGAGCAGATACTGGCCTCTTCCGGTGTTGCGGTAACGGTGCTTCGTGCAGCCATCATCATTGGTTCGGGTAGTGCATCATTTGAAATCATTCGCGACCTGGTAGAAAAACTTCCTGTAATGATTGCACCACGCTGGCTCAAAAGTAAATGCCAGCCTATCGCCATCAGAAATGTGATTGATTACCTGAAGGGTGTCATGCTAAAAGAAGAAGCCTATCATCAATCTTTTGATATTGGTGGTCCTGATGTGTTGAGCTATTATGATATGCTGATGGGTTTTGCCCAGGCCAGAAAATTGAAGAGGCTCATCATTACTGTGCCGGTGCTTACACCTAAGCTTTCATCGCTATGGTTGTATTTTGTTACCGCTACATCCTATTCATTATCGCGCAGCCTGGTTGACAGCATGATTAATGAGGTGGTTTGTGCCGATAACCGCATTCAACAGATTGTTCCGGTTAAACTTTATTCCTATCAGGAAGCTTTGCACATGGCTTTCGATAAAATCAGGCAACAAATGGTAGTGTCAAGTTGGAAAGATGCTATTTCTAATCCGCAGTTTGATAAAAATTTCCTCAACTACATTCAGGTACCTGAACATGGTTGTCTCTTTGACAAGCGTACTGTGAATTTTCAACACAACTTTCAAGGAGTTATTGAAAGTATTTGGCGCATTGGTGGGGATAATGGCTGGTACTATGGCAACATACTCTGGAAGCTGAGGGGTATTTTAGATAAAGTGGTTGGAGGCGTTGGCTTGCGCAGAGGCAGAAGAAGTGCCAGCGATTTAAAAGCCGGTGATGCCCTGGATTTCTGGCGTGTACTATTGGCCGACAAAGAAAATGGGCGCTTGCTTTTATATGCCGAAATGAAATTACCAGGTGATGCCTGGCTTGAGTTTAAAGTGAAAAAAGAAAAAGACTTTAATCAATTGGTACAAACTGCCACCTTCAGGCCGCTGGGTTTGTGGGGCAGGTTATACTGGTACCTGGTACTACCCTTTCACGGTCTCATTTTCCCCGGCATGGCCCGAAACATTGTGAAACGCGGGCTGTTACTTAGTTAAAAGTATTTCTTATGAAAATTTATAACCTGCAGCGCACGCAGTTTCTTCCTTTGAGCATAAAAGAAGCATGGGCGTTTTTCTCCAGTCCGGCTAACCTGGCCAAAATCACACCCGAACACATGGGCTTCAAAATATTGCATATTTCAGAAGGGCCGAATGGCAAAAAAATGTACCAGGGCCAGTTAATACGCTACAAAGTCAATGTGCTTCCGGGTATTGCCGTACACTGGGTAACAGAAATTACGCATGTGAGTGAACCAAATTTCTTTGTTGATGAACAAAGATTTGGGCCCTATTCACTTTGGCACCATCAACACCATTTTAAAGTAGTTGAAGGCGGAGTTGAAATGCGCGATGAGGTAAACTATGCCATTCCATTTGGTATTTTAGGTAGACTGGCTAACTGGCTTTTTGTGGAGCGACAGGTACATGCTATCTTTGAGCATAGATTCAACATTTTGGAAGAAAGATTTTCAAAAATTGAACAGCAAAAAGAAAAAGTGAAAGATTTAGTGCGTTGATATGGATTGGATGTTG
>DAOLDI010000250.1:0-4161 GCA_035327445.1 Cyclobacteriaceae bacterium
CGCGAAGAGCTTACGTTATAAGGCAAAGAGATTTCAAACTCTGTGTTCAAAGTAGTTTGCAAAGGATTTACAAATTGTGCGGTACTACTTACTTCCTCCAGGGCATCAGCAGCCATTTCAGGTTGTACAAGTCTTGCAGTCATTGGTGCTAACTTCAATTGTCTTTCGTTATAGTAAGCCACTACTTGTTCAAAATCGATGAACCAGGTATAAAGCTCTGGTTTAACGCCTCCCAATGTTGGATTGCCTGTAGATAATTTCAAGCGCACATTGTTCCATTCTTCACCGGTGTTCTGATACACATTGGCTTTGTAGTTTAATTGCATGGGCGAATTGGTATTGATGGCGCGCAAATCATACACGGGCGTCCAGCCGGCATTGTTCACCAGGTAATTCATGTCCAGTTCAACATTGCTTGCTGCATTGGCACTTACACTTACCACAATCTCGCTGGTGTTTCTTTTGTACAAATCATTCAGTTCGTTAAACTGTTTTTGCAGCACACTCATGCGCTCTTTGTATTTACGCATGTTATCATCCGCTTTCATCTTCGCCATGCTGATATCTGTTAAGCGACTCCGATAAAATTCCGACATACCTTTAAGCTCAGCCACTGTAAGGTTGGTATTCTTTCCGCCAATTACCTGGTTGCTCGTAAGCATTTGCTCTTCTTTATTCAAAATGTCTTTTTGATTTTGCTCAACATTAATCCAGTTCTGGTAAACCGTTAATGAGTCTTTCAGCTTTTTCAAGTTTGTTGGCATATTGAATTCAGAAATAAAATTCTGGCGGTGATTAATTCCCAAAATCACGATACTGCCTTTGCCACTTACCTGCACACTGCGTTGGTCGAGGTTGGCAGTGAGGCCACTGATGACTAAATCAGTTTTGCCAGCCTCTACCCTTGTTTTGATTTCACGGTTCACCTGGGCCTGGTTGAGAAAAACCGTTACCCGGCTGATTTTTGAATCTACCACCTGCTCTTTTTGCGCCCATAGCGGTTGTATGAGGGCAAGACACACTAAACTGAACATTAAATTCTTCATGATCTTCAACATTTGATTTTTGCTTGAGATGCAAAAGCCATACAAATTCCACAAATTGCGGGGATTTTTATCAAATTTTGCATCTAAAATTACCGGCATGGCAAGTTCTGAACAGATTTTCGATCACGCTACCTTAAAACAATTCACTTATGATGTTTTTCTTAAAATCGGTTGTCCGCCCGACCATGCCCAACTGGCTACAGAAGTTTTACTAAGTGCCGATTTGCGCGGTATTGATTCTCATGGTGTTGCCCGACTTTCCGGTTACGTTCGCCTCTGGGAAGCGGGCCGGGTAAATACCAAACCCAATATCAAGATTGTACATGAAACAGCTTCTACCGCGGTGGTAGATGGAGATGCCGGTTTGGGCTTAGTGGTAGCACCAAAAGCCATGGAAATTGCCATTGCCAAAGCAAAGCAGGTGGGCAGTGGTTGGGTATCGGTAAAAAACAGCAATCATTTTGGTATTGCGGGTTATCATACCCTCATGGCTGTGAAGCAAGACATGATTGGCATGGCCATGACCAATGCCAGCCCATTGGTTGCACCTACTTTTGCCACTGAGCGCATGCTGGGCACCAACCCCATTGCAGTAGCAATTCCTGCTGGTAAGCAGCCCCCATTTGTGGGCGATATGGCTACCACCACAGCAACCAATGGCAAACTGGAAATACTGCAACGCAAAAACAAACAAGCCCCTTTAGGCTGGATACAAGACAAAGATGGTAAGCCCTCCAGTAATCCGCATGAGTTGAAAGAGGGTGGTGCCTTGATTCCATTGGGCAGCGATCCTGAACATGGCAGCCACAAAGGCTATGTGCTGGGTTCTATTGTTGATATTTTTTCTGCCGTATTATCAGGCGCGAATTATGGTCCCTGGGTTCCTCCTTTTGTAAGTTTTCTCGCTCCTCCGGCTGACCCGGTGGGCGAAGGCATCGGGCATTTCTTAGGCGCCCTGCGCATTGATGCTTTCCGTCCGGCTGATGAATTCAAACATCACATGGACAACTGGATTACGCGCTTCAGAAAAACCAAAACCATTGCAGGACAAGAAAAGGTTTTGATTCCCGGTGACCCCGAAAGAGAAATGGAAGCCATCAGGATGAAGGAAGGGATTCCTTTGAACAACAATGTGCTTAATGATTTGAAAGTACTGGCGGAAAAGCTTGGCTTGGATATATAAACCCTACTTAACCTTAATCTCTATGGTCTTGAATAGGTTATGTGTGAATTTTACGTTTCCTGAACTTGCTAACAAGACAACTCTGAATTCACCTAAATGATTTGAAACCGTACCCTCCCTGTTATTTTCAGCAACTATATTCATGCCTGGGATATTAACCTCATCACTTTTCCTTTGAATCTTTCCTTTCATATAGCGCGTTCCATCTTCCTCCATTATTGAATAATGAATGATCAATTCATTGTTATCAAATTTTTTCTGATATGTTTTGTCTTGCATGGCAAATGCAACCACTAAAAGTACGAGCAGGTATTTCATATATTTATGATTATGGTTTCCATTCAATTATTTCCGTAGCAATCTTAAGTTTCATTTTTTCTAAAACCTGATAAAGCATGTATTTAACTTGAAATATATTCTCATTTCTCTACCGGAACAAAAATATCAAAGGTTAAAAAATTTTCATCCTGCCCGTACTTTGCTCTGCTGGCAATATGCAGCCCTGCCTTGCCTACAAAACTCACTGTATGGTCATAGCCCTTTGGCAAAATGTACTCCCCCACTTTTTGAAAATTGCGGTCTAAGATGATAATGGCAATTTTACCATAAAACACCGAAGGCTGTGTAGCAATATCTTCTACAGGTAAAAAAGCAAAGCGATAATACATCTGGCGATAAGGGGCATATTTAATAGCTTCGTAAGCTCCTGTGGTGGCTTCATAACGATGACTCTCTCCTGCATCTATTACTTGAGTTTTTGAAAATGGTTTAATTTCTTTCATGTCAGCGCTACCTGCATAGTACTTTGTCATTTTGTTTGCTTCATCATATACATAAATATACTCATCGTTGCCGTGGCTATGAACCATCAAATCATCTGCCTCATTGTATGTTTGATAGAACCTGGTATGCATGCCTCCCATTCCCCATTGACCATCATTAAATTTTTCAGTTCTGTAATAAGGATAACTTAAAGATTTTGTATAAGGATTTAATTTTATTACCGTTGGAATTTTAGTATGGTCTTGTATTGGATGTGGGTATATCAACTCTGCACAAAAATAAAGTTGTTTTTCGCGATTAATTACTGGTTTCAGACTTGAAACCATTAGTGATGGCTCTATTTCCAATGAACCATCACTTGTATTGTACCAATCCTTAACACTGCCATACCGGTTTAATAGGTATATACGGTATGGTCTGGCGTGCACAAATATTGAGTCTGGGTTTAATACAAAAATTCCAAATGGGTTTGGAACTGCATTTGGCCCTTCCTGGGATAAGTAAATCTTTCTTTCAAGTACTTTAAGCTCTAAATCGAATATTGATATATTATGAATTTCCCCTGAAGAATATAGCACATAGAGATACTCTTTATTATCAATTTCAATATTTTGAAGTCTTGAGGAAGCAAATCCTGTTAAAGAATCAAGATGTAATCGAATTGATTCATTCGTTATCAGGGTGTACCTATCCACTGCAACATGTTTAACATAGGAATTGCAACAAATAAAAGTTAATAAAATAAATACTATTAAGAGTCTTGATATCATTTTGCGACCATAATTAATTTTTGAAACAAGAATGGGCTTAGCTGAAAATTAGCTAAGCCCAAAATTTTAAAATTAATCACATGATGGAGGGCAAAGTATTCCATAATCTGTAACACCATCACAAGTTTTTGCCTCTCCATTTACTTCCCAACAATACTGCCTACATATTGATTCTTGATAACAGAAACCCCAATTCTGTAAACCCGGGGCATCGCTGCATATCTGGCAACTTGTACCATAGCTGAAGGACACTGACCCAAGTAAAATTAAAGCAGTCATGCAAATTGAAAATAACTTTTTCATAGTAAATATTATTTTGTTTTTATCAACCCCCTTCGAAGCCCCGCAAGTGCTGCTTTCTCAAGCGACCGGCACTTGC
>DAOLDI010000251.1:0-4157 GCA_035327445.1 Cyclobacteriaceae bacterium
CCTTGTCTAGTCTGCTTAGTTGTTGTTGCTCGGCTTCCGTCAATTCATCTCTTTTTTCTAATGCCGCCATAAGATTTCTTAACAATTCTTCCCTTTGCTGCTGCTCTGTCTTTTCTTTATAAAACTCGGTTCTGCGAATAAGAGTTGCGCCCTGCACGTAAGCCTCTACGCTTAGCCCTCCTGCTCTTTTTACTAAATCAGAAATGCGCATAGTGGCATGGCTCAAGGCATACTGCCCCGGGTAATTTAATTCACCCTGGGCTTCTGCCAACTGTGTAGGCTGAAAGCCAGGTCTTCTGCGAATAAAGACCTGATCGAAAGGTTGTAAAGTCTGGCGTTGGTTTGATTCAGTAACTGTTAAATCACGGCTGATTTCAAGCCGGATAATGTCCGCTATTTTTCTTGTTTCAACATTCTCTGCCCTACGGGCAATCTCAATAAATGAGCCAGAAGCAGACTCCTTAAATCCCCCGGCTTTGGTTACAAGGTCAGCTACTGTCATACCCTGAGCAAATGAATAAACTCCGGGTCGATTTACTTCACCGTTAATGTGTACAAAATATTCCTCCCGTAAATCATAAATACTTGGGATGCTCAATACATCCTCACTTTGTAAGGCCAGATCATTAACCTCACCACTTAAAACATCTTTAAGCGAAACAGGTAATACAGCCAGAGAAAAATCAGGATTGGTTCTGTAAATAACTGCGCGGTTTGCAAATGCATCTCCCATAATTCCCCCGGCCTTCTCAAGCAATCCTTTGATGGTTAGCCCCTCTGTAAACTGATACTCTCCTGGTCTTTGAACCGCTCCTGAAACCTGCACCCGGTTTTCGTATAAGTTAAGCAACTCAGCTATCCTGAACTCGTCACCATCTCGCGGAACAAAAGTGCTGTACTCCTCCTTAGAAATATCATCAATTCGCAGTCTGGTATCTGAAGCTCGCTTTACTACTACTCTGTCTTTATAGGCGCGTGCACTGAAACCTCCGGTATATTTTAATAGTTGCTCAAAAGTCTCATCTGCTTTCATCTCAAAGATTCCAGGCCTTCTTACTTCTCCGATTACTTCAACTTTTCTTTCTGCGGGTTTTACAATCACCACATCATTGTCTTCCAGTCTTATATTCTGGCCACTTCGGCCCGAAACAAGAAACTCATATACATCTACTTCAGCAGCAAGTCTATTAGCTCTATAGACCTGAATGGAACGGAATGTACCATTTGTCGTTGGTCCTCCGGCCGCATACAGGGAGTTAAATACAGTTGCAAAGGAAGGCAAGCTGTAAGTTCCGGGCTTCTCTAACTCACCCACCATGTTAACCTTAATGGTTCTGATGTTCCCTAAGGCAACTTGAGCAAAAGAACTGGGGTTTGGTCCTTTTTACGTAGCATAAATAGTAGAGAGCCTGTTTATCAAACGTGATGTGGCGGCATCCATACTCAAACCTGCTACAGAAATAATTCCAAGGTTTGGTATATTGATGGTTCCCTCGGGACTCACCATGAGATTGTATGATTGCTGAGATGTGCCGTAAACCTCAATAATTAGTTCATCACCGGGACCGATTACATAACTTTTAGGCGTGGCCATATTGAAGTTTGGGCTAAAGTCAAGTGTCTTGTTGTGAAACAGTGTGTATCCAAAAATCTTTTTTTGCTCTTCAGTAAGTTTAGGTATGGTATCTCTTTCCCTCCAGGTAATGGAAAGAAAAATATCTTCACCCATGATTTCATTGAGTTGTCTTCCCTGCATCCTGCGCTGATTTTCATCAGTCATGCCAACCCTTCCCCTTCTTAATGCATTAATCCTTGTGCGAAGTTTGGCAATCTCAGCGGCCGGCATACCTCTTTGTGCAGCCATTGCTTCCAATTGTTGTTCATTCATTCCAGAGGCTTCGGCCCTCTTAACTAGTTCTTCAATCTGGGCATCGGAAAGCTGGTCAACCTTAATTTTCTGAATATCATTTAGCGACTGTGCAAGCGCAATTAAAGTGACACAAACCAATAAAAGGCTGACAAATATTTTCTTTAACATGTTAGGTCGAATCGGTTATAGCCGGTAAAGATAAAAAAATAAGGGCTTAACCATATTTAAATCTGGCTACAGCTTCGCCCGGTCAGTCCCATTTAACGGAACCTACAAGGCAACAATAAATATTCTGATCAGTAACTAAAACGCTGATCATTTATGCTATGGTTTCAGGCGCTTATGCGCTCCACCTTATTCATTCTTAAATCCACGCGCATCATCAGGCCCATGCCTTCCAATTTCAGGCAGGCGTAATTTCCGCTGACAGATACTATTTCTCCTTTTTGGTTCATCAAGGATCCGGAGCCTATCTTCACTTTATCCCCGGCTGAAATGGGGCTGATTTCAAAGGCCCCATGATCAAACTCATTCAGCCAGATTTTGATCTGCCGAATTTCCACTTCGCGCACAACAGCGGGTTGTCCAAGCCAAAAAAGATAACGCACTATCCCGGGAACAGTAAATACCTTTTCCCGGTCATGTGCTTCCAGCCTCACAAAACAGTAAGAAGTAAAAAGCGGGCTTTCCACCCACTTCCATCGGTCAGACCAGCGATGTTTGGCTTTTCTCAACGGGCAGTAGGCCTCAATGCCTTTGGCTAAGAGCCTTTCGGCAACTGCTTTCTCATTTCTGGGTTTAGTATAGATTACGTACCAATCCATTCCTTTTTCTTACAATTCCTTTTCAAATAAAAGAATGGCTTTGTCCAGGTCCAGTTTGGCTCTGAACTCCGGTAATTCAGCCTCACTAAGCACCAGCACCCTAATTTTTCTGCGAATAATACCCTCAGCCTTAGACACCAGCGCATCCAGATAAGCATGATCCAGATTTCCTACAAGTACCAGGTCAATCAGGCCGGAATCCTTGCCTTGGGCATAATCTCCAGTTACCCAGGCCTGCTTTAAATCGCCCAAGTTATTAATAACCTCTTCAATGAGGCTATCCAAACCCAGATACTTGGTTACAATTCCTGCTATCTCAGGAAAAAGTGGATGGGATGTATTGGCCCTGTAAATCACGGTGTTCCCCTCATTTTTACTCAGTAAGAATCCGGCCTCTGAAAGCCGGTTAAGCTCTACTCTTACGGCATTGGTTGACTCCTCAAACTCCTCGGCCAGGCTGCGTAAGTAGCTCTTAGTGTGGGGGTTACTAAAGAATTTTAACAGTAGCTTTATTCGGGTCTTAGACGTAATTAATGAATCTAACATCATTGTTAACCAAAAACGAGTAACAAATTTACTCATATTCAGATTTTATACAAGTTGCCATTCTTAAACGCACATGATTTAAAGATTTGCTTACCCCAAGTGTAAGATGTGCCAAGATATTTATCGTAATCCAATTTAATCCACTCTAAATACTTAGGATAAATTTTGAATGACAAAATCACTTTACTATGCTTACCTAACGCAATTCTATTAATAGATTTGTAACATTGATTTCTGCCAAAATGAATTTTTTACCTTAGAACCATTATCCTATACTTCTCTTTTATTAAATCATTTTATCACAATGGTATTAAACGCAGCAATTGCTATAACAGCCTTCATCATTGCATTTCTGATATTACCGGTGATCATTAAATATTCATTTCAAAAAAATCTTGTTGATACCCCCGGCCGAAGAAAAATTCACGCAAAAGAAACTCCTCGTTTAGGTGGTATTGCCGTTTTTATGGGATTTCTTGTCGGATTATTAGTTTGGATGGAGTATAATGAGATACCAAATGTTAAGTATCGATTAGCCTCCTTAGGAGCTATGTTTTTTCTGGGTGTAAGAGATGATCTGGTTCCTTTAAAAGCTACCCATAAGCTTTTAGGTCAAATTATTGCCGCTTTTATACTTGTGCATCTTGCCGATATCAGGTTAACAAGTTTATATGGTATTTTCGGTTACACTGATTATCTCCCCATGTGGGTAAGCTACATACTTAGCATTTTCACACTAATCATTATAATAAACTCTTTTAACCTGATTGATGGTCTTGATGGCTTAGCAGGTACGCTTGCCTGTGTTTCTTTGCTCTTCTTTGGTATCTGGTTTTATTTAACTGGCGACATTTACTTCTCAATTCTTTCCTTTGCCATGTTTGGCTCCTTGTTAGCTTTCATGATTTTCAATTGGG
>DAOLDI010000252.1:0-4128 GCA_035327445.1 Cyclobacteriaceae bacterium
TCAAGCCTTGCTTAGCAGCCATTTTGGCTAAGTCGGCAGCATCCATTGCTCTCGGAATTTTAGCCTGGCAAAAGTAGTATTTCGCATCTTTTGGCAAAAGTGACAGTATTGCCGCAATGTCTTTATCTTTGACTGATCCCCAAACAATATGCAGTGTTTCAAAATGCTGCTGTGCAATTTGTTGCAATACTTCCTGAATGCCCTCCAGGTTATGCCCGGTATCGCAAATGCTTAGAGGATTGCTGCCTATTTGCTGCCAACGTCCTTTTAAATTGGTATTTCGTACTACATGTGCTAATCCATTTTGAATTTGCTCTGCCGTAATCTGAAATCCTATGTCTTGTAGTAATCTTAAACTTTTCAATACGCCTGGTAAATTTTTCTGCTGATAATTACCTGCCAGATCGAGTGTGAGAATACTGTTTTGATTTACGGTATCCGTTACCAGAAAAATACCTCTTGCATCTTTTACACAAGTAATTTCATTGGCAGCAAAATAAATAGCTGCATTTTTTTCCTGTGCTTTCTTCATGAACACATCTGCAACTTCTGCCTGATACTCACTGATCACCACAGGAACTTCTTTTTTGATAATACCCGCCTTTTCAAAAGCAATTTTTTGCGGAGTATCACCTAAAAACTCTTGATGATCAGTACCAATGTTGGTAATTAAACTCAATACAGGCATAATCACATTGGTAGAGTCTAACCTGCCGCCCATGCCTACTTCTATAACGGCCACATCTACTTTCTGCTGCGCGAAGTATTCGAATGCCATCACCACCGTTATTTCAAAGAAGGATGGTTTGATGAATTCAATCTGTGGTTTAATGCGCGCTACAAAATCAACAACAAATTGTTCTGAAACACTTTCACCATTTATTCTGATGCGCTCTGTAAAATCTTTAAGGTGCGGAGAAGTATACAAACCGGTTTTATAACCAGCTTCTTGTAAAACAGAAGCCAGCATATGTGATGAACTGCCTTTGCCATTGGTGCCCCCTACATGTATAGATTTAAATTTGTGCTGCGGATTACCCAGGTGTTCACACAAAGCAATTGTATTGGTTAAATCTTTCTTGAAAGCCGCTGCACCAATGCGTTGAAACATGGGTAATGCCATGTATAAATAGTCGATAGTGCGTTGATAATTTTTCTTTAAGTTGATTTTTTTAAGATAGAGGGTAATAAAAATAATACATGCTGCTGTTAGAAGTATAGAAAATATTAACGTGAAGTCAGCATTATCATTGCCTCGCAGAAATCTATATTTCCATATGGAAAAAATAACTTCTAACATTAACTGGTATGATCTACAACAATAAGCCACTTACCCTTAATCTTTTTCCAGAGTAAAGTATAATAGCCACCTATTGCATTTTCTCTCTCCAAATGCCAGCGACCTAATACAAATGCTGCCTCTTTACTCAATACATCTACTTCAAGAATTTCAAAACTAAGTTTACCCATACTGGCCCGATCAGGATAGGAACGCTTGTAATTCTCAAGCGTTTTTTGCCAGCCATAAGTAGTTCCTCTTCCAATTACAAACTTTAAAGAATCAGAATTCCAATAAGCTTGCATGAAAGCATCAATATCTCCCCTGTTCCAATCTTCAACTTGCTTTGCCATTACTTCCCTTATGGCCGCTTCAGCATCTTCATTATTTTTACTTGAACATTGCCAGGATAACATGGCTGTAAATAAAACTATCAGGCTTCGTATTATCATGGTTAATGGATATTAGGATTCAAGTTCGAGCCAGCGTAAAGTCTTGTTTTCAATTTGGGCATTTATCACCGCAATCTGCGCAGCTATTTCATTCAATTTTGCATGATCAGTTCCTGCACTTGAAAGCTGTTTTTCCAATACTGATTTTTCTTTCTCCAGCTTTTCAATTTCAGCCGGCAAATTGCTCAATTCTTGTTTCTCTTTGTAAGTTAATTTACGTTTGTCATCATTTACTACCGGCTTCTCTATTTTCTTTTCTACTGGCTTTTCTTTGACAGCTTGTGTATCTGCCAATTCTTTTTCTTCCAGGTAATTTCTGTAGTCACTGTAATTGCCATTAAACAAACGCACTTGTCCCTCTCCTTCAAAAACAATTAACTGCTCCACTAACTTATCCATGAAGTACCTGTCGTGCGAAACCAACATGAGGCAACCACTGAATTTTTCCAAAAAATCTTCCAGCACATTCAAGGTATCAATATCCAGGTCATTGGTTGGTTCATCTAAAATCAAGAAGTTAGGATTTTTCACCAGCACCTTTAGTAACTGCAAACGCTTTTTCTCACCACCACTCAACTTGGCCACAGGACTATACTGCATAGCCGGAGGAAAAAGGAACTGATCTAAAAACTTTGAAGCCGAAACCTGGCTGCCATCAGATAGCGTAATAAACTCTGCTATCGCTTTAACTTCATCTATAATTCTGTTATCAGGTTTAAGGTCATCAGCTTCTTGCGTGAAATATCCCATTAATGTAGTTTGGCCTTTAATCACCTCTCCCGTATCGGGCTTAAGTTTGCCGGTTAAAATATTTAGCAAGGTCGACTTACCGCTGCCATTTTTTCCCACAACACCAATGCGATCTTGCTTTTTGAATATGTAAGAAAAATTATCAATGAGTTGCAGCTCGCCAAAGCGCTTTGAAATGTTGTGCACTTCAAGCACCTTACCCCCTTGCCTGGTTTCTTTGATATCCAGTTCCAGTGTATCTCTTCGCAAATCTTGTTTAGCAACTTTTTCTATTTCATAAAAGGCTTCAATTCTGTATTTGGCCTTTGTGCCCCTGGCTCTGGGTTGCTTGCGCATCCAGTCCAATTCCTTTTTATATAAGTTGCGCGCTTTCTCCACTTCAGTTTGCAAGGCAAGTTCACGCGCAGCTTTCTTTTCCAGGAAGTAAGCATAATTGCCTTTATAGCGATAAAGTTTCCCGCGGTCGAGTTCCAGAATTTCATTGGCCACATTATCCAGAAAATACCTGTCGTGTGTAACCATGATAAGTGAAATATGCTGACCTGCCAGGTAATTTTCCAACCATTCAATGGCTTGCAGATCCAGGTGGTTGGTGGGTTCATCCATGATGATCAGATCTGGTTCTGATAAAATCAACCTCGCCATCATCACCCGCTTGCGTTGTCCGCCCGATAATGCCGAGAAGCGTTGCTCTAAACCAGGCAAACCTAGTTTAGCTACAACTTCTTTCACTTTCGACTCATAGTCCCAGGCATTGAGTGTTTCCATCTGCTCCAGAATGGCTTGCATTTTTTCAGCGGATGTATCCGGATTCAACAAACAATCTTCATAAGCATGCACAACTTTGGCAATGGCATTGTGATCATCAAAGATTACTTCTTTTACTGTTGCCTGTTCATCAACTTGTGGTTGTTGTTCCAGGTACCCGATACGTAATCCTTCTTTACGTGCAATATTACCGGTGTCTGAAGCAATCAAACCTGCAATTACTTTTAACAAGGTAGACTTACCGGTACCATTCAATCCAACAAGCCCGAGCTTTTCGCCTTGCGCAATACCAAGCGATATGTTTTGAAAAAGCCAACGTTCACTATAAGCTTTAGAAATATTTTCTGCAGAGAGTAGATTCAAGATTGAAAATTCTGGATTTAAAATTCAAGATTAATTAGGGCAGACTATGTGTGTCTTTTCAGGATTTATTCTTGTTCTTATTGAAAGACCTTCTTTTATCCGGTCTTCCTGATCTGAAACCATTTGATTTTTTTGATGCCATTGCCTGTATGTCGGGGCCTTCACCTAAAACTTTTGGCAGACTTACTTTCCTGATTTCTTTTTCGAGCAATTGCTCTATGGCCTTCAGCTTGCGTAAATCTTTTGCGTTGATAAATGTAATGGCGGTTCCTGTTGTGGCAGCACGAGCAGTTCTGCCAATGCGGTGAATGTAATCTTCTGCATCACCGGGTACATCATAATTTATGACCAGGCTAATGCCTTCCACATCAATTCCTCTTGAAAGAATATCCGTTCCAACCAATATCCTGACTTGCTTATTTTTAAAGGCACGCATAATACTTTCCCGCTCTGCCTGCTCCAGGTCAGATTGAAAACCTTTCACTGAAAATCCTTTTCTTAATAAAATGCCCTCTA
>DAOLDI010000253.1:0-4090 GCA_035327445.1 Cyclobacteriaceae bacterium
TCCCAACTAAACCTCCCATCATAAATACCTGCGTAAGTTCCAAAGTTTCTGCTGAGGGTGTTCAGCATGCGGTAGTTAAATTTACCAACCTGTCCGCTGATGCCAAGATGATTGGCGATCACTCTATTATTTACAATTTCAACATTATGCCTGTTGATGTCAATGCCTATGTTGGTTAATCGCTGATAAGTAGTAAGCAATGGATTGCCGATTACAAAACCACGGTATGTCCAACCATTGGTATAGTAGTAGTTATTGTACAAATCATTTCTGCCTCCATAGGGATACCCAAAATTATCTTCAGGAACCCAGGGCATAGGATCAGGCACGCCTGGTCCGCGCTGTTGCATGGTAGACAGAAATTCATAAGACACAGCATTGATGATGCTGTTTTTATTTTTTATTGTAAAGTTTAATCCCGCCATTAAATCACGGTTACGAAAAGGATTAATACTCATTTTGGTCTCGTAAGGATGCTGATAATACAGACTTAACCTGCTTTTATCAAAATGATAAGTGATGTTGGCATCCCAATAGCCAATATGATTACCTAAAGCATTAAGTATTTCGCCAAAATCTACTCCAGCATCTGGTCTTGCACTTCTGCCAAAAATAATATTGATGTAATCTTCAAATGATTCATACAAATTACCATCAACCGGATGTATACCGCCCCACTGTACAAAATGCGCAAAACCGGCCTGGGCAGTTACCCTGTACTCTTCTTTTCCTGCCCTCAGGTAAATACTCTTTTCATGTAGCCAGGGCGATGCGATGAAGCGATCATTTTCAAACCAACCATGAAAAAACTTTCCTTTGAATTGCAACCAACCCTGCGTATAAGGTACTTGTTGAAAATCTTCAATCATTAAACCAATTCTGGGTATTGGCAAGGCATTTTGGCTCATCATCAAATCACCTGATGAAATCTGATGAGAAGGAATGTCAGGCTGATTAAAGAACCTGCCGCCAATCAATGAGAGGTAGCCAATATTTACCCTGCCATAAAGTTGCTGTACAAGTAAGAACTCATTTTCATTTCTGAGTTGCAACTGCGCACCTGCTTCAGCGCTTAGCCATTTATTGAACTTATGTTGTACAGTGCTTGCATATCCATACTGAATATTAAAGGACTTATCTTCAAACCTGGCTTGCTGATTATAGATAAGGTAATGAGGCAGATAATTGGTATTGCTGAAAGCAGAAAACATGCTGATTTCATGCCTTACACTATCGGGCTGCGCACTCAATGTTAAATGCAGTCCAGCAATTACATGTATAACAACAGCAAATCTTAAAATCACTTTATGTTTTTTCTTAATCAATCCAGTCTGCTACAAACACATTGGTGTCTCTGTTGCCACCATTAAACCTGTTGGAAGAGAATACGATTTTCTTACCATCATATGAGAACATGGGAAATGAATCGAAAGTATCATCGAAAGTAATTTGTTTCAATCCGCTGCCATCCATGTTAATCATGAATAAATTGAAATTATAACCTCTGGGTGAATGGTGATTAGAAGAGAAAATAATTTTTTCTCCATCAGGATGAAAATAAGGTGCCCAGTTAGCTTTACCCAGATTGGTTATTTGTTTTAGGTCGCTGCCATCTGCATTGCATACATAAATCTCCATATTGGTTGGTGCAACCAATCCATTCTTCAGATTCTCAATATATTCTTGCTTATCTTCTTCAGTATTCATGCGTGATGCACGAAAAACAATTTTGCTCCCATCAGGTGAAAAGAATGCGCCACCATCATATCCCAATTCATCTGTAATCTGTATAACATTGCTTCCGTCAATATCCATCACATACAAATCCAAATCGCCATTGCGGGTAGAGGTAAATACAATTTTATCTCCTTTGGGTGAAACAGTTGCTTCAGCATCATAGCTGGGCGAATCAGTAAGTTGCTTGAGTATGTTGCCATCAAGATCTGCAATGAAAATATCATAGCTATCATAAATAGGCCAAAGGTATTTTCCGCCTGGCTGGCGCACAGGTTCTGGTGGACAAGCCTCGCCACCTAAATGAGTAGATGCATACACAATAGATTTGTTACCGGGCATAAAATAAGAACAAGTAGTACGCCCTAAACCGGTGCTTAATAATTTGGGTATCTCAGTATTGTTGAGACCGGCTGAAGCCGACATGAAAAATATCTGATCGCATTCAAGGTTCCACGCAGGGTTATTACTTTGAAACACCAGCATGCTGTTATCAAAACTCCAGTAAGCCTCTGCATTATCACCCCCAAAGGTTAGCTGCTTTACGTTTCTTAAATGAATTTCATTTTCATATTTAAGGGTATCAAGTAAAGCATCGTATGAGCCTCCCTGTTCTTGATTTTTTTGCTGGCATGCACTAAAAATTAGGATTAAAGCTAAAACACTAACTATTCTCATTATCTATTTTTTTTAATTGTTTACAAAGGAACTATAAAATTTCTCATAATTGGTAATTGTATTCTCTATTGAGAATTTTTTTACCAGGATTTTGCCAGCCTTGATAAATTTCTGACGTAAATCTTCATTATTAATCAGTAAATCAATTTTAGCTGCCAGTACGCTCAGGTCATGATTAGGAAATAACATACCAGTTTCATCTTCTTTGATCAGGTCTTTAATCCCCCCAAAATCAGAAGCAATAACCGGGCATTCCATAGCAAAGGCTTCCAAGAGCACTAAGCCAAAACCATCCATGGTTGATGCCAGCACATTAAGGGTGAATAGCTTGTAGTAATTTAATACATCTGCATCCTCAACTGGTCCGGTGAAAATGATTTCATTTTTCAATTGAAATTTTTCAAGGTGGGGCTGCAGAATTTCCTGATCAATACCCACAAACATGATCTTGATATCTGGTCGATTGAGTATGGCCATGGCTTCTAAAATAAACTTCTGCCTTTTGTAACGCGATACACATCCTACAACTATGTCATCTGGCTTAATATTGTATTTCAACTTAAGCTCTTCTACCCTTTCGGTACTCCATTGTTCATAACGTTGCAATGGCATACCATTATGAATTACCTGAAGCTCTTCCGGCTTAAATCCATTTTTGATAAATATCTCTTTTAATCCATCACTAATCACAATCACCTTATCGGTAAAAGCGGTAATGAACTTACGCTTTAACCAGAAACCAACATCACGCGGATTTTGTCTTCGCGTATGAAATATTTTCACCTTCAACCTGAACAGCAATTTGGCGAATATGCTGGTGTACCTGTCTATACTGGATTGCGCATTGATGATTTGAATACCGTATTGTTTAACAGTATCACGAATCTGCCGCATGTTGTACAAATCATAACGCGATTTAAAAGTCATGGGAACTCTGACCACCTGAGAGCCTTCAAGCATTTTAAACAACAAACTTTCTTTTCTGCATCCAACCACTACCAGATGGCCTCTTTCCGCAAGTCCTTTTGCTAAGTAGGAAATGGAATTGGTTGATCCGGCCAAGTCGCCCTGAAATGTGAGTAATAAAATGCGCAGCATAAATGAAAGGGCGAAACTCTTCATTTCAGCTTTAATAATCAAAGCTGAGCTCTTAGAAATCTGAGCCGGTATGATTTCACATAAAAAAAACCATACGGCAGGTGCAGTATGGTTATAAACTAAAACTTATACTTATGATACTTAAGCTGTAAGGGGAGGATTCGAACCTCCACGGAGCAGTTAGGCTTCGTCCGGGATTTTTGGACTTCGGCTTTATCCTGTCATTCCCCACCCCCGAGAACGGAGGGCTTGTCTGCCAGTTTCAACACCCTACAATATGAACAGCGCTTTTGCTGTTTGATTATCAATTGATGCAACAAAACAACATATAACTGGTATTTTATTCAATAGAAATATAGTATTATTACATTTTATTTATTTTTTAATACGATTGTTTGAGGATTAATCAAAAAAAGATGAAAAAAGAGGCCGCAGATTATCAAATTGACAAAACCGACCTGAAGATACTTGAACTCCTCACCGAGGATGCCAAAAGGCCATTTACAGAAATTGCCCGCAAAGTCCATGTTAGTCCGGGTACTGTACATGTGCGCATGCATAAATTAGAACAGGCCGGTAT
>DAOLDI010000254.1:0-4077 GCA_035327445.1 Cyclobacteriaceae bacterium
AGTAAGATTCGTCCAGCCATTGCCCAGGTAATCAGAAGTTTTTGAATCCAGATTAATTTTTCCTTGTGCTTCTGCTATTCCAACAACTGCTGCTGTGAGGGTTTTACCTGCTGATGCCCAATACCAATTGCTACTTGCGGTGAAATCAAGGGTTGTATTAATAAGCTGTTTACCTTGGTATTTTTCAATCACCATTTTCCCGTCTTTTAAAACAAGGATAGCTCGCGTGTTGGTGCTCACCATGAAAGCATCGAGTTCTGCAATCTTTGAAGTATTCCATCCGAGGCTTACCGGTGACAATGTTTCCCATGAATTACCTACTATAGGAGGAAAGTAAAGAGAAGGTAATACCGGCTGAGGTGATGGATTATCGTTACAACTGCACAGCAATAAAATCAGAATAAATAAAAGCTGACGCATAAGGTAAAGTGAGTGTGATATTTTAATTCAAGATATAAAATTATTAGAGCACAAGTGAGTGGTGCCCTATTTAGAAAACTTAATAATTAGGTAAAAAATTTATTTAATGGCACGGATGAGTACCACGCACTTCAGCGCGCAACACCCACTGGTCGTAGCGTCTCGCTACGACCTCAACTATAATACATCAAACAAATAACAAGGCTATCTCCCCTTTTCTAATACCATAATAATCGCCCGCACTACTTTGTAACCATTCTTCTTCTTTTTCAACTAAACCCAACTCAACCGGATTATTATGCATATACGCTAATCGCTGATCTATCATTTCATTTGAACTTAATTCTATCGGATGATTATGTTGCTGCCAAAATTGAAAATACCGATTACGTTTGTTCTCCATCCCAGATTCATACATCAAGCTCAACATCCATTCCCTTCTGCTTTCATATAAATTGCTTTCAATTGCCTTTCTAATATGTCGTGATGTAAAGCTTTTAAAATCTCTGACTATATCTGACAAAACTCCTTTTTCAGTTCCGATAATCATGTGTACATGGCTTGTCATGATGCAATAGCCATACACTTCCAATCCTTTATTTGCCTGAGAATATTTAATGCTGTCGTATAAAATATTTCTGTATTCTTCTCGAATAAATACATCAATCCAATGCACAACCGTAAATGTTACAAAGTAAAGTTGCCGATTATCCCGAAATGAATATTTCCTGCCCATATAAATTAACCTAGGGTCAAGATATCGAAAATATTTTAAGGGTTTAAGGGTCGTAGCGAGACGCTACGACCAGTGGGGGGGGGGCTTGAAATTAAGCTTTATAGCTGAAATTAAGGCAAATGTTCCTGCATTATTGGGCTTTGGCCGGGTTGGGGTTAAAAGTCCAGAGTATTACATCCAGTTCGCGCATAATTTCGCGTTGTGCTTTGCCCGGGGCATAGGTAAAGCCCTCTATGTAATAGAACAAACCGTTTTCTTCATCGGCTATGGCATAGCCAACAAAAGGGCCACCCATGCTCATATTGTACGTACGCCAGAGTCCGCGCATTTCAATGCCATACTGTCCATTGAAGTTGAGCTGTTTGGTAACAACCGGAATAAAAGGAACTTCGGTTTCTGTCATGATAAAGGTGTCCAGTCGTTCCGGATCTTCAAACAAATATTTACTCGTCATCTCATCTCTGAATTTGATGATGTTGGCCTGCTCAAATTCTTTTTCATCGGTATAAGGCTTGCGTGCAATAAAAATGTCTTTGTCATAATCTCTGTCAATTTGCCGTAGCCACACAAATTCTTTATTGCTCATTACCAATTGATAACCGATAGGTATGCGAATGGAAAAATTATAATCGTTGATAAACTTTTCCCTAAAACCGATTTGTTCTTTGGCTCTAAAAAGGCCCTCGGTTAATCTTTCTTTTTCGGCCTGGTTAAAATGATTGATGATGCGCTCATGATTGTTTTTCAAATGATTGATTAGCTCTGCTTCTGTTCTGCTGAAGAGATACATCACTTCTTGCCCTTTGGCGAATTCATTTTTGGCGGTATAGAAAAACAAATTCGGACTATTCCTAATACGCTCGCGCGATTCTGGCGTAAAATAATTTTTGATAATATTGGATGAAGCGCTGCTGTTATCCAGCGTAACCACAAACACCAGGTTACGAACACCTTTTAATACACTGTTTAGTTTTCTGGGGTCAACATAGCGCAGCGTGAACATAGCTTCTTCGCGCGGCAAGCCCGGAATTTCTTTTCTGAAAATGGCTCTCAGTTCATCTCCCAAAGGTCCGGTCCATTGGGTAGAGTCCATGAACAGCATCATCTCACCCGTTTTACCGGTTGCAGATGCCAAGAGCGAATCGCCTGCACGTTCTCCTGCACCTTTTTTTCCGCAAGCAAAGGTTATGCTGAGTATCAGTAATGCAAAAAAGTATCTCATGTGTATTTGTTTTTATTCAGCCTGTGCATTAATCAAGTTAAATTTCCTTCTATCCATTTAAGCAATGCAAGGCATGATCAGTTTATTGTATTAACCGCAATAGAATCAAAAAGTCACTCAACCTATAATGAGTTTTTGTCCGGCCTGTATTCTGCTGTCTTTTAAATTATTCAACTGCTTAATTTTATCAATGCTTAAGCCTTCAAATTTCCTGGAGATATCCCAGAGGGTATCACCCGGCTGCACCACATAAGTTTTGTTGGCAGGCAATGGTTGAACGAGTGTGGCAGGTTTAGGACTTGTATTAGTACTGGAGTTAGCTGCTACAGTTTGTGTATCTCTTACCGAAGGCAAAACCCAAATGTTAAGGTTTTGGCCTACCCTGATGGTATTGCTGGTAAGGTTGTTCCATTTTTTAATATCATCTACTCTTACTTTATAACGCATGGCAATTACGCTGAGGGCATCTCCGCTTTTTACTTTGTATACAATGCGTTCTCGGCCATAGGTATTGCCCACTGCATTTTTGGCAAGTGCTTCTAATGCTGTTTTACCCACTTTTGATGCTGAATCTAAAATAGCTAACCTGTTGGCTTCAATTGACAGCTTGGTTGTCTCAGGCACACGAATAATATATTTTCTGTTGCCCTCTGGTACTGCATTTCTTACAATAGCAGGATTAAGTCTTTGAATATCTTCAAGACAAGTTTGTGTTAACTGAGCCAGCGTTTCAAAGTGCAGAAACTTATCAACTCTCAGGGTATCATAAGCGATGAACTGCTCACGATTATCTTCAAAGATCAGGTGTTCATCAGTAAAATTCATGGTGTAAACCATGGCTGTGAATTGCGGCAGGTATGATCGTGTTTCACGATGCAGGTAAGGATAAATTTCCCAAAATGTTTTTTTATAACCTGCTCTTCGAATGGCTTTTCGGATATTGCCTGGCCCCGTATTATAGGCGGCAATGGCAAGTTCCCAATCATTAAACTGGTTGTATAAATCGCGCAGGTAGCGGCAAGCTGCATCTGTAGCTTTTTCCGGATCGAGGCGTTCATCCACATACCAATCCTGGTACAAACCATAATGTCTGCCGGTGGGTGGCATAAATTGCCAAAGGCCTGCAGCACCTGCTCTTGAAATTGCTTTGGTGTTTAATCCTGATTCTATGATGGATAAATACTTGAGTTCATCGGGCAAACCATATTTGGCTAGATATTTTTCAAAGAGCGGAAAATACAATTCTTGCCTGCGCAACATCAGGCGGGTGTAGTCGCGGTCTTTAATTACAAAGTAGTTTACAAATGCAAAAACCCTGTCGTTAAAATGAAGTGGAATGGTTTTTTCTAAGGACTTCAAACGCTGCTGCACTTCATCATAAGTAAAATCAGCCGGCACATATTCAAAATGCTGAAAAGGAGACTGAACAAAAATGAGTAAGCTGTCTTCAGCTTCTGTGTCAGCCAGTTCAAAATCTATTTCAACAAACAGGCTGTCTGTTTCAATTTCCTGTGCATATAATGCAGCAGCGGCAAGTAACATGAGTATTGAAAAAGCCTTTTTAATCATAGCAACCTGTATAACGTATCAGCAAAGTTAAAAAGTTTAGCCTCATCAAAATCATTTCCCATTATTTGTAATCCGATGGGCAGGCCTTTCTCATCTTTTCCTGCAGGAATGGAAATGGCCGGAATACCCG
>DAOLDI010000255.1:0-4070 GCA_035327445.1 Cyclobacteriaceae bacterium
GTTGAGCATCCGGTAACGGAAGAAATTACAGGCATTGATTTAGTAAAACTTCAAATCAAAGTAGCTGAAGGTGAAGCCTTGCCTTTTAAGCAGGAAGATCTGCGCATACATGGGCATGCCGTTGAAATAAGGGTTTATGCCGAAGACCCTGCCAATAATTTCTTGCCTGACACCGGCATATTAAAAACCTATGTGCGCCCGCAAGGTCATGGCGTGCGTGTTGATGATGGCTTTGAAGAAGGCATGGAAATTCCGTTTTACTATGATCCGATGATCGCCAAATTAGTAGTGCATGCAGAGAACCGTGAAAAGGCCATTGATAAAATGATCAGGGCAATAGACGAGTATCAAATTACCGGCATAGAGACAACTTTGGGTTTCTGCCGATTTGTTATGGAACATGAGGCATTCAGAACTGCACAGTTTGATACCAAATTCGTTGAACAATATTTTAAACCCGAAGTATTAAAACCCAATGTGACTGAAGATGAACTAAGTCTTGCTGCCATGCTTGCTGCTAATACATTTGCGCAAGCAGGAAATGACAAACAACCTGAGGCAATTCAAGACTCAGCATCAAAAAGTAACTGGAAGAAAAACAGGTTACACAGCTAACTATCTTCGCGGCAAAGACATGGCAGAAATAAGACCATTAAGGGCGTTCAGGTACAACCAAAATTTAACGCATCAATTAGAAGAACTTGTGTCACCGCTCTTTGATGTAGTGTCTGAAAAGCAGCGCAAGCGTCTATACCAGGAAAAGTACAACAGCATTCATCTCTCTGTACCACAAGGTCCTGCTCCCATACAACATGCGGCCAATACTTTAACTGAGTGGAAAAAAGATAAGGTTATTGTACAAGATGATCTGCCAGCCATTTATGTGTACTACCAGTATTTCAGTCTGCCGGGCTCAGCAAAAACTTTTTGCCGTAAAGGTTTTGTGGCTAATATGCGTATATACGACTGGGACGAAAAAATTTTACTACGGCACGAAAACACCATCCCTAAAGCAGTAAATGACCGCACTGATATTTTAGAGGCAACGCAACTGCATGTGAGCCCCACACATGGCTTATACACCGATGAGCTCAAAGAGCTGGAAGTGTATATGGATGAAGCCATCAGCAATTCTTTGTATGAAACAGAAGATTACCAGGGCGTGCGCGATGTACTGGCTTCTATTCAGGATGCAAAGGTGATCAGGAAATTTATTGACGTTCTGAAGCATAAGCAAATCATTTTGGCTGATGGACATCACCGCTATGAAGGATCGCTGGCTTACATGAAAAAAATGCGTGAACAAAACGCAGAGCATACTGGAAACGAAGGTTATAATTTTCACTTGATGTACTTCACCAATACAGTATCAGACGATATTCGCATACTACCTACCCACAGATTGATCAAATCACTCAACGGAAATACAGAGGAAAGCATACTGCAACAACTCGAGAAAGATTTCATCATAAAACCCATAGAAGATCCTGATGTTTTGCCTGAAATAATTGCCGGCAAACCCTGGGCCTTCGGCATGATTTTTAAAAACAACGCTTACAAAGTTAGACTTAGACCAGAAAATCTAGAAAAGATTAAATGGAATTTCCCGCAGGTAATTAAATCGCTAGACCTCACCGTGATGCATTACTTCATCATTGAGCAAGCTCTCGGAATTCCGGCTAAAGAGCAGCGCAGCTCAGAAAATATCAGCTTCGACAGAAGTTTTGCCGACTGTTTAACAAAAGTGCTGAAAGATGAAGCAGCATTGGCCATCATAACACAGGAAATATCAATTGATACAGTAAAAAATGTTTGTGAAAGTGGTTACACCCTGCCGCAAAAATCAACCTATTTTTATCCCAAAGTAATTTGTGGTTTTCTCTTCGGATCAATCAAAGCAGATGAATTCAACACACCCGATTATTCTTGCTTCTAGTTCTCCCAGAAGACAGTTTCTGCTGCGCGAAGCAGGCTTATCTTTTAAAGTTGTAAAACCAGAAAGTGATGAATCATTTCCTGCAGACATGCCGCCAGCACAAGTAGCCAAATACCTGGCCAGCAAAAAAGCAGAAATGTTCAGGTTAACAATTCGCGATGAAGTGCTTATCACAGCAGATACAGTGGTGATTCATCAAGATCAAATACTCAACAAACCAGCGGATGAAGCAGAGGCATTTGAAATGCTGAAAAAACTTTCGGGAAAAACGCATACTGTAATGACAGGCGTTTGCCTTTTAAGTGCCGAAAAAGAAATAAGCTTTGATGATACTTCTTTGGTAAGCTTTGTTGCCTTGAACGATGAAGAGATCAGGTATTACATCAAAAATTACAAACCCTTTGATAAAGCGGGGGCCTATGGCGCGCAAGACTGGATCGGCATGGTAGGTATTGAAAAGATAGAGGGCTCTTACTTTAATGTTATGGGCTTGCCCATGCATCGCTTATACCAGGAATTAAAAAAATTCGGTATTCATTTGAATAGTTAAGCCAGCAGGCTTGCATACAATTGCATCAATTCCGCTGCAATTTTCTCAGGTGTAAATTTCTTTATCTGCTCCCTCCCTGCTATCACCATGGCATTTGTTTTTGATTGATCAGAAATGATGGCATCAACAGCTGCGGCCAGTGCAACTGCATCATCAGGAGCAATATAAGAACAAGCTTCTCCTCCTGCTTCTGCTAAACATGAACCACTTGCCGCAACTACCGGAATGCCCGATGCCATGGCCTCAATGATGGGAATACCAAAGCCTTCAAAGCGAGAAGGATAAATAAAAATTTGGGCGCCTTGGTAAAGCAAAGGTAAATCAGTAAAATTGATATTGTCTCTGATATGTAAGCGCTCAGTTAAATTTAATTTTGCAGCCAACACTTCAAGTTCACTTGCATAAGCTGTTCTTCTGCCAATTAAAACAAGATGCACATCTTTTTTTAACTCTTGCATAGCATGAACAATTAACGCTGCATTCTTACGTGTTTCAATGGTGCCCACATTGAGTAAATAATTTGATGGCAAATGATACTTAGTTTTTACCTCTTCAATTTTAGCGGCATCATACTTTATATGAAACAGCGGATGCATGCCCTGGTAGATCACTTTGATCTTTTCTCTGGCTATGCCCAGCAAATTCACCAGATCATCTGCAGTTTGCTGACTGATGGCCACAATGGCATTTGCCTCTTTACAGGCATGCAGCGTCTTTTGTTTATATATTTTTCTATCTATATGCTTATAATAATCCGGATAGCGTAGAAAAATAAGATCATGTATAGTAACTACTTTTTTGATTGATGCACTTAAGTTGCGCGGCAATTCATTGCTTAATCCATGATATAATTCTATCCTATGCTTTTTAGCATCTGTAGCTTGTGCATAAGTTCTCCATACTGATTTTGGCAACCATTGATATAAACCTTGCGGTTCGATGATTTCAAATACAGGATTGTTAATTAAAAAAGAGGTATCAATATTATTTTTTACCTCAGGTGTAAATAAAAAGTATTGATGCTGCGGATATGATTGAGCCAATGCGTTTAATACAAAGCGACTATAATTACCCAGGCCGGTAAAATTGTTAAATGCACGCTTGGCATCAAATCCTATTTTCACTTCAAAAACTTCTGTTGGTATCTGACAATACTTTCTGAAATAATCTGCATGGCCTTGTCCTTTCCAAGGAAACTGTCGACCACCACTTTTTTATTTTCAAGAGTCTTGTATTCCTCAAAGAAGTGTTTCAGCTCGTCCTGAAAATGCTGTGGCAATGAAGCAATATCCTGAATATGATTTACGCTGGCATCATCACTTGCAACTGCCAGAATTTTATCGTCAGCTTCTCCCCTGTCAATCATTTGCATTACACCAATTACCCTTGCAGGCACAATGCACAGCGGCACTACACTTACTTGTGTAATCACCATAATGTCTAATGGATCATTATCTTCTCCAAAACTCTGCGGAATAAAACCATAATTATGCGGATAATACATTGAAGAGTAAATAACCCTGTCCAGTTTAATCAATCCGCTTTCTTTATCTATCTCATATTTAGCCCTTGATCCTTTGGGTA
>DAOLDI010000256.1:0-4045 GCA_035327445.1 Cyclobacteriaceae bacterium
TAGGTAAGCGACCTGTGGAGCAGGGGCTTCTTGTCTTCAAAATGCACTTTCACATAATTTCCTTCACTTTCGAGTAAGAAAATATCTGCCAAAGGAACAAAATAGCACTTTTCACCATCTTTAATAAAGATGCGCTTCTCCAAAGTAAGACGCTCTGATTTGGCGCGCTGCTCTTCTTTTTCTTGGCGTTTTTCCAGTCGCTTGATGGCTTCTGCCAGGCGGTCAGGATTTACCGGTTTAAGCAGATAGTCCAATGCATTTATTTCAAATGCTTTGATGGCAAATTCATCGTAAGCAGTAACAAAAATTACTTCCGGCACTTCGTCCAGGTTTTCAAGTAGTTCGAAGCCGTTCATACCCGGCATATTGATATCCAAAAAAATAAGATCAGGTTTGATTTCATTGGCTAGTTTAAGAGCGTGAGAAGCCTTCTCGCTTTTTCCAATGATTTCGATTTGTGGAAATGCTTTCAGCAATACTTCCAGTTCGGCTATAGCTAATGGTTCATCGTCAATGATCAGGGCTTTTGTGTTCATATCAATTTGATTTAGGAATCAGTAGTTTGGTATTAAGTTGTTGCTGATCATCAGCTTGAATGAGCAATTGTGCTTTTGCCTCATAAATTTTTTCTATTCGCTTTTGCAGGTTTTCCATGCCTTCTGTTAATTCCAAACCCCTTGCCGAAGTATCATACTCACCCTGCATTTCATATACGTTCAACCTATCCTGCTCATAAGCGCTTAACATAAGCTTTCCTCCGTTTTCTATTTTTTCGATACCGTTGCGAATACTATTCTCAACCATATTAAGCAATGAAGCAGTGGGTAATTCTTCAGAAAGCAGTTTCTTATCAATCTGTTTGCTGAAATTCAATCGCTCTCCCAAACGCATTTTTTCCAGGGCCACATACTTTTCTAATTCTTCCAACTCAACTTCCAGCTTTACCAAAGAATTTTTTTCATAATTCAGGGAGTATCGCAATAGTTCACTCAGCTGAATGATGCCCATTCGCGCTTGTTCTTTATCCTGGAGTACCATGGCTTTGATGCTGCTGAGACTTTGAAAAAGAAAATGTGGATTGAGTTGGGTTTTGAGCAATTCCAATTCGGCATGTTTAGTCTTGTTTTCGGTTTCCAGCTTTTCTTTTAACATGCTGTTGTTACGCTGCAAAATGTGGTAGAGGTAATAAAAGATGATCCAAACTACCACATAGCGTGCAATATTGAGCCATTGAGGCAATACGCTCTTCAGCATACGCTCCCAGCTCATTTCAGCAATTGAATGAACTGTAAGTAATGAAAATACGCGGCCAATGATGACCATAATCAAACTAATCAAAACAACATCCAATAAGGCTTTGGTCCAAATCTTACTCAGGCCTTTCGTAAAAGTGGATGATCGAATAAAAAACAACTTATAGTAATGTGTGCTTACCAAACCAATCACTGAAAATACACCAAACGAGTAGAGGTAAATCCATTGAAATTCACCTCGTATAAAAAAAGTGAAATTGTAAATTTCAACAAACATCAATGTAAACCAGCCAATAAACTGCATCAGCCAATAGAGTTTTCTTTGGGAAAAAGTTACAGTATGTTTTACTTTATTTGTCATTTAGACGTAGGCAACAATCGGATAACAAACTTTAGTAATTACTGTTTCTTCACTTTGCTTTTGTAAAATCAGACTTGCATTATCTCCAAAGAGATTTTTTAATCTGCTGCGTGCATTTTTCAAACCTATCCCGCTAATATTTTCACTTTTCAAATCGCCACTGTTTATCACCTCAATGATCATATTTTCTTCCGCAATCCGGCTATTTACTTGTATTTCACCCCCATCAGGCAACTGCGTTACTCCGTGCTTGATGGCATTCTCTGCCAGGGTGAGAATCAGGGCAGGGGGCACTTGCATCACCATGGCTGCTTCACTTACATCCAGTGTGTAGCTAAGCCTGTTTCCAAATCTGATTTTTTCCAGTTCCAGGTATTTCTCCACCTTATACATTTCATCTTTCATGCTGATGAGTAACGACTTTTCATAATTCAATGAAGACTGCAACAATTCGCTTAACTGCACGATGGCATGTCTGGCCTTACTTGCATCTATACGAATAAGGGCTTTGATGCTGTTTAATGCATTAAAAAGAAAATGAGGATTAAGCTGGGTTTTGAGCAATTCCAGTTCGGTGGTGGTCAACAGATTTTCCATCTGTAGTTTCTCTTGAGTGATTGCCCGATTGCGCTGCAGAATTTGATACATATAGTAAATAAAAATCCATACTACAATGTAGCGTGCCTGATTGAATATTCGACCGAAGATTTCGATGGCTACTTCCTGTTTATGATCAGCTACACTTGCCCATTCTTTGATGATATCAGGTAAGAGTAAAATAATACTGATGATTAGGCTTATATTAAATGTATCCATCAATCCTTTTACCCAGATATTTTTCAAGGGTTTTTCAAAAGCACTTTTCTTAATGAAGAAGACCTTATAAAAATGGGAAACGATAAGCCCAAGTGTCGCCTGTTTTCCGAATGAGGTAATATAATCCCAACTAAAGCTTCCTACCAGTATATAGGTATAGTTAATGGTTTCTACCAGTACAATAGAATACCACCCTGATACCTGGCAAAGCCAATAGCGTTGGCCCTTAGTAAGTTTAAATTTTTGCCTCATTTACATGAAAACAGGTAGAAGCGCAATCCAGAGTAATAAACCATCTGAAGATTGATTATTTTTCTGCCACTCCCAGTCTTTATAGATAAGCGCGGCAAGCAGCAAATTGTTTTGTTCATACTCATTAATTACTTCAAGTTGCCATTTGCCTTTACTTTGGTAAATGCGAGCAATCGGGCGCTCGTGCAAAAAAGCCACTATGCTTCCCCTGTTTGGGCGAAGCGAGTATGTAGCATTAGCTATCTCCAGTATACTTTCGTGTTTTTTAATTTTACTGATGCGCCCCATTTTCTGGTTGTTTTGAAATATTTCAACTGCATATTCAGGGCGCCTCAGGTATTTAAGACAATATACTTCATTGCCGAAGGAATATTCGGAGATGCAATCATCTTGTTTCTTATTCCATTGCATACGTCCTTTTTCCAGTTCTTCATCCCATTTCACTAATTCATTTTTATTCCTTTCCAATTGAAACTGTCTGGCGTTTTCCAAAGAAATCAATTGTATTCCTTTGCATCCGATTATACCACTAAGTATAGTAGTAATCAATATGATAAATGAACTGTTCACAATTTTCATAATTAATGTAAATGATTTTTTATACAGTAAATACGTTAAGCTGTACCAAGTAAAATAAATGTAGTTGGATCAACAGTATGTTCGAAGTAATGCAGAGAAATGACCATCCCAAGTGCTAATAAAAAGAACAGTTTATCTGTGTGTATTTCTTTTTGATGTATCAACATGCTGGGTAATACCCGGCCATCTGATTGCATATCTAAATCATAGCTTATCAAGCTTTCTCCAAACCGAAGATCACGGATAATAAAATGGAGGGAAGGATTATTTTTAAATACAAGTTCATAGATATGGCCATCACTGAATTTGATTTTCCCCTTTGAATCCCAAAATCCAAATTTCAATTGAAGTATTTGAGAATCAGAATTGCTGATTATTTTCCAGGAATTATTCCAACTGCTACTTCTAACTATTTGAAATAATTTTCCCTCCATGTACAAAGGGCGGATACTCTTTTGCTCCTTGCCAATACTCAGGAGCATTTCCTCTCCATGTGCAAGTTGCCAGCTATCCGCCACTTTTTTCCATGATAAGTTGGTTGTAAATTTCATTTTGTGCTAACAATGTATTGTTGCAAAAGACCGCTTTTATAATCCTTTCTTAATTTGGCTGCAGTTTCTACAGCATGTTTTGAATGAATCAGAAAAATATCAGGGTTTTCATCCGAAGGTGTAGCTGTATCTGCAAGAATCTTCTTGATTTGTTCAGGTTTCAAATCAGGATTTACCACCAGCATTTTAGCCGCCAGGTTTGCCACTTGCGGAGAAGCCATGCTTGTGCCATT
>DAOLDI010000257.1:0-4039 GCA_035327445.1 Cyclobacteriaceae bacterium
GCGGACTTTTACTATCTGTGGGATTGGGCACCCTCATCACTTTATCCATTTTAATTGCGGGCAATGTAGTTGCACGTTTCGATAATTTTTTCGACTTGCAGAGCGCTTTGAATTTTCATTTAGGCGCGGGGGCAGGAATTTTATTGGGATTGGGTTTGCTGGCTGCAGGTTTCTCTTCTTCCATTACCTCACCTTATGCAGCCGCGATTGTGGCCGAAGATGTTTTGCATTTAAAGCAGCAATGGCAGATAAGAATTGCATGGGGAATAGTTTTGCTCAGCGGATTTGTATTTGGCATCAGTGGATACAAACCTGTTCCGGTAATTATTGCCGCGCAGGCAATTAACGGAATGATACTTCCATTGGTAGCGGTTTACCTGATCATTATTTCAAATGATGCAGGTTTAATTCCTGAAAAATTCAGGCATCACATCAGCTATAACCTGCTCTTATTGCTGATATTGTTTGTGGTGCTGATTATAGGTCTGCACAATATTGATAAATCACTCGCGCAAATTTTTGCTTTCGAGACTGGCAACTGGACAGTTATTTTGATTTTAGCTTTTGTTGTAATTGCTTTTGTTGTTTGGAATATATGGAAGAGAAAAACTATACGGATTTAACGTCATTGCAGTGAAGCATAAGAATAACGTCATTGCGAGCGACTCAATTAAATCTTTAAGATTTAAAATGTGTATGTTGGAGCGAAGCAATCTGTTTAGAGCAGAATTAATTTAATGAGTAGATTGCTTCGTCACATAAAAATTCTATTAACCTGTATGGGTGTTTAAGTTCCTCGCAATGACGAAAAATAGTGTGGAACGCCTTTTTTCATTGACGAACCACAACAATATTCTCCAACTCAATCTTACTCAGTAGTTCCAGTTGATTGTTGCGGTAAAGTTCTTCTAATTCTTCCAGCGAATTATTACCGGTAGGTTTATAATTCAGATAGTTTAAAAACAAAGTACCATTTACTTTTCTCGGTTTATAGGCCTTTCTGAAACGTATGCCTCCGCCATCAACATGAAAGGTGTAGGCCAGAAATTCAATTTGAAAAGTCTCTTTGTTAAACCAATAGATAAATACATCGTCATGGTCTTCACCGCCACCTTCTTCATTAAAACTGATTTGAACCTTATAGCAGGGAATGGAGTCAAGCACTGTTTCTCCTAAATATGTTTTATTAACGGCTGCATCATTGAGTCCGAAGGGCAACAAAGCAAAGTAAACCACCGAGTTTACCGAGCGGGCATATTTTACCAGCATGGAATCAGGCGTGTTTACTCTTTTACCATTAATTTCCCTGAAACTACCCTCATTGTTAATCACATCCCTGATGCTGTCGGCAGTAATCCTTTCATAAGAAAATATGCCGCCACTTCTGTTGGCGATATAATGTCTCTCGCGAAAATCGAAAGAGATAATGGTATTGTTGTACAGCTCGCCACCGGCAGCTTCTATTGCGTGGTCGACTATTTTTTGAGCGTCATTGAGTTGAGACGTACATGTAGTAAATAACAAAATTATGATTAGCAAATACTTGTTCTTCATAATGTAAATAAAGTAATAGCTGAATGAGAAAGATGAATACTTATGACAATCGGTTAAATGCATTAACCAAGTTTAGCTAAAGCGTTGATGTACCGTTCTGGCACTTCGCCTGAAGTAGCCGTTTGATAATCTTTGTAACTGCAGGGCACCACACTGTTTCTTGCGTATTTTCTTCCAGGGATATTCACTGGTACTTCCATCCACCATTTCTCGCTGAACTTACTTTTATAGAAAACAATGTTTTCGTTTTCAGTAGGCATGGCCACAACATATTTGAGGTAATCATTGCCTTTAAAATTCTTTTCATTTTTGCGGTTATAAAAACCTTCAATGAAATACCAGATCATGGTGGCTACCACGGCAGCGGTTTTCATTTGGTTGTCGTCAAAGTGCGGATTGTATTCGTAAAAACCTGCACTGCTCAGCTTTTCGTTTTGTCCGGCATACCAGCAAATCTGGCAAGCCTCTTCTCCGCTTAATCCAAAAGGCTGCCTGCGTGCATTGCCGGGAGCATCGGTAGATTTAATGGCTGTGATATCAAAAGAAAGCATATCGGCATTGCGGATGGGCGGTTCCATTTCGGTCATGTTGGTACGCATCAATCCCACACGGTAAGCTTCAAAATATAATTTCTCTAATATGGCTACCGACATGGGGTCAATCAAATAACTCTGATAGGCCAGGTGGGTATAGTTGAAAAGAAAGTTGGGCTCATGCAAAAGTATTTTGTTGATGTGCTGCAAGTGTGCCGGGGTACTTGCACCATCTTCCAAATCAAGAAAGGCATCAATGTTGAGAAGGCCAATCAGTTTGTGCATGTCTTCATAGGCGCGGTACTGTCCGTAATCCAAATCGTGTGAACCACCAATGATGATGGGCAATATATTTCGCTCCAATAAAATCCGGCACACTTCACTGATGCGGGTATAAGTTTCTTCCAGGTCAAGGCCGGGTTTCAGATTTCCTAAATCAGCAATGCGATAGCGCCCATGACCTTTTTTGAGTTCGTATAATTTTTTTCTGATTTCGTCCGGACCTTTTGATGTGCCTTTGTTCAGCACCGTGCCGCGTTCTTCATTTACGCCAATAATGGCCATGTCCATGCCTTCCAAATCAGGAAATTTTTCGGTGAAGCTTTTGATGTTTTTGAAAAAGGAGTTGTTATGCCTTACATCAGTGTAAATCTGTTCTTCGATGTGAGAGAAGAAAATGGTGAGATCCATAAATTGCCTGGCTGAATTTGATTTCAAGATAAACAAAAAGCCCCTGAATGTTCAGGGGCTCGGTATTTTAATGACTTAGATTTTAACCTCCGAAATCGTCAAATCTGATGTTGTCCTTAGGGATCCCCATTTCGTCCAGCATCTTTAATACGGCTGCATTCATGAGCGGAGGTCCGCACAAGTAGTACTCTATTTCTTCTGGCTCTGGATGATTCTTGAGGTAGTTATCAAACAAACATTGGTGGATAAAGCCGATGTATCCATCACCCTTATCATCCAGGCTTTCTTTTACTTTCCAGTTGTCTTCCGGAAGTGGTTCTGAAAGCGCAATGTGAAACTTGAAGTTAGGGAAGTCTTTTTCAATGTTTCTGAAGTGATCTACATAGAACAACTCTTTCTTTGAACGACCACCATACCAGTAAGAAACTTTGCGGTTGGTTTTTTCTGTGTGGAAGAGGTGGAAAATCTGCGCTCTTAAGGGAGCCATACCTGCACCACCACCGATGTACACCATTTCTCTTTGTGTAGGGTTGATGTGGAATTCACCGTAAGGACCAGAGATGGTTACTTTATCGTCAGGCTTGCGGGAGAATACATATGAAGAGCAAATACCAGGGTTCACATCCATCCATTTGTTATTGGCCCTGTCCCAAGGCGGTGTAGCAATCCGGATGTTCAACATCACAATATTTCCTTCTGCCGGGTGGTTGGCCATGGAATAGTCGCGGAAGATGGGTTCATCGTTTTTCATCTTTAAATCCCAGAGTTTGAACTTATCCCAGTCGCCCTGGAATACATCAGGCTTGTGACCTAATTCAGGATGAGGTGCGATGTCCATCGTTTTAAAATCAACTTCAATCTGTGGAACGTCAATCTGTATATATCCACCCGCCTCAAAGTTCAGGGTTTCACCTGGAGGGAGTTTTACCACAAACTCCTTAATAAAGGTTGATACGTTATAATTGGAAACAACTTCGCATTCCCACTTCTTGATGCCGAAGATTTCTTCAGGCACGCGGATGTTCATGTTTTGCTTCACCTTTACCTGGCAGGCCAGGCGCACATTGTCTTTTTTCTCCTGGCGCGATAGGTGACCAACTTCAGTTGGCAACACATCGCCACCGCCTTCTTCAACTACGCATTTGCACATGGCACAAGTACCACCGCCACCGCAGGCTGAAGGAAGAAATATTTTCTGAGCCGAGAGGGTATTTAATAAGGTGGTACCCGCTGAGGTTACTATGGCATTTTCAGCATCACCA
>DAOLDI010000258.1:0-4032 GCA_035327445.1 Cyclobacteriaceae bacterium
GGCATGGGCTACTTCATGCCCCATTACAACAGCCACGCCAAGTTCATCGGCACAAACGGGTAAAATGCCGGTATAAAAAGCCACTAATCCACCCGGCATACACCAGGCATTAACTGTATTCTCTTCAATCAAATTAAATTCCCACTTAAACAATTGCAGTTCCCGGCTCAGGCCCTTCTCGGCCATATATTGCTCAACAGCCTTCTGTATCCTAACGCCTGAATTTCTAATTAAAGCAACTTGCTCTGCATTAGTAGAAAGTTTGCTTTGACTCAAAACTTCTCTGTATTGTTCTTCAGCCATTGGAATTAGCTGAGAATTAGGAATCAAACTGAGTTGCTTTCTGCCGGTAACCGGAACCTTCGCGCAAGCAAAAACGAGCAGGGCAATTGTCCATAATACTAAAATCTTTTTTAACATAAGTTCTGATATTTAAGCCTAAAAATACAAATACGATGCCGATTGCCCCTAAAAGGTTTTGAACTTTTTATAATGCCAGCTAATATTACGCCTTAAACAATTGAACATGAGAATATTTGCTATTGGCAGGAACTATGTAGAACACATACAGGAACTTAACAACGAAAGACCTGATGAGCCTGTAATTTTTACCAAGCCCGATACAGCTTTATTGAAGAATAATGCCCCCTTTTATCATCCTGATTTTTCAACAGATGTTCATCATGAGGTTGAATTAGTGCTCAGAATCTGTAAAGAGGGCAAAAATATTGATGAAACTTTCGCGCATAAATATTATGACAGCATTGGCATTGGCATTGATTTTACTGCACGCGATTTGCAGGAGAAAGCCAAAAAGAAAGGATTGCCCTGGGACATTGCCAAAGGATTTAACGACTCCGCCCCTATCAGCAACACTTTTATTCCTGTAACTGAGTTTAAGGATATCAAGAATATCAATTTCAAACTTGAAGTAGATGGAGATGTAAAACAACAAGGCAATACCAGCCTGATGCTGTTCAGCTTTGATTATATCATCAGTTATCTGTCTAAATTTTTTACACTAAAAACAGGAGATTTAATTTTTACCGGAACCCCCAAGGGTGTTGCTCCTGTTAAAGTAGGAAACAAACTGAGCGCCTGGATTGAAGACAAGAAGTTATTGGAATTTGAAGTTAAGTAAACCCGCATTGAGATTTTTTCACCTAATTGCTGCTGCTTGTTTCGTTTTACATGCAGTACAAGCACAAGAAAACCCTGCTGCCAATAATAAATACGTATTTCCAATTAAGCCCGGTCAACAGAATTTTCTTACCGGCACCATGGGAGAACTAAGAACAACGCATTTTCATGCTGGCATTGATATAAGAACAGAAGGCAGAATTGGTTTGCCGGTTTTTGCCACACAAGATGGTTACATATCACGCGCAACCATGAGCACAGCAGGCTACGGAAATACAATTTATATACAACATCCTGATGGTAACACATCTGTTTATGCACATCTGGATAAATTCCATGGCGAACTGGCCAAATATGTTTTGCAAGAACAATACAGAAGAAAAAGCTTTGAAATAAACTTATACTTCAGGCCCGGACAATTTGTGGTTAAACGCGCAGATACCATAGCGTTCTTTGGCAATTCAGGATCTTCGGGTGGCCCACATTTACACTTTGACATTCGTGATTCGAGAAATGATTTGCTCAATCCGCTCAGCTTTGGATTTGCCGAAATTGAAGACAGAGTTGCACCCATTGCTGAGAAAATTGCATTACGACCATTAGATGCATACTCAAGGGTAAATGATAAATTCAGCAGACAAGAGTTTTATGTACAAAGATTAAGTGAAGGAAATTATATCATTCAGAATCCAATTCTTGCGCAAGGCAATATAGGTATTGAATTACTTGCACATGATAAACTAAGTTATTCGCATTATCGCTGTGGTATTAATTACATAGAAATGCATATTGATGATGAGCTTTACTTTGCTCAGGCTATTGATAAAATTTCTTTCACCGAACAACGATATGTGCTTGCACACATGAATTATCCTGTATTAAAAAGCCAGGGTAACCGATTTCATAAATTATACATTGATGATGGCAACGCGCTTCGTTATTATAAAACCAATACAAGCAAGGCTAAGTTGAAAATAAATGAAGATGAAGAAAAGAAAGTTGAAATTCTAATGCGCGATGCATATGGCAACAAAAGTATTTTGAAATTCAAACTGAAAGGAAGCAAACTGAGTGATGAAGTAATTGGCATTTCAAACATCACAGAAGCCAGTTATAAAATTACAGATAACACATTAACTGTATTCTCGCCCGGCTGCGGTGAAGAACAAGAAGCAGGACTTTTACTTTATCACAAAGGCAAATCCTATCCGCTTGATTATACCTACCAGGGAAAAGGAGGACAGGTATATTTATTTGATCTCAGAAATTATTTGCCTGATTCAATCCAGGTATGCGGAAAGACCCTGGTAACAAATCTTAAAGCACTAGTACCATCTACAAGTGACTACAAGTATTTTGGTGATTTCATTGATCTGCATTTTACAAGGAATGCACTCTTTGATACACTTTATCTAAGCACACAATACATGTTAGATGAAGACAAGCAGCAAGAGTTTTTCGGTTTTGGCGATCAAAATCATGCTTTGTTCAAAACCATTCATATTGTACTGAAGCCGCAACTTGCTTACTCTAAAGACAAGAAAACAGCCGTATATAAATCTGAAGGTAAATGGTTCAGTTATGTGGGTGGAGATTGGCAGAACGATAGAATAAGTTTTAATACGCGCGACTTTGGTACCTATACCCTGCTGCGCGATGAAAAGCCTCCAACTATTGAGCGCATAAGTTTAAACTCGGCCGGTGCCCGCTTTAAAATCAGAGATGATCTTTCGGGTATTGCAAAATTTGAAGCAACAATTAACGGACAGTGGCTGTTAATGCACTATGACAATAAGATCAGCACTATCTGGTCTGAAAAATTAGATAAATCTGTTCCGCTCAAAGGTGAATTTCTGCTGAGGGTAACCGATGTGGCAGGTAACAGCACTGAGTTTAAACAAACCATTAATTGATATGACACTAAAATCAGGAGACAAAGCCCCAGCCTTTGCTGTAAAAGATCAGGACGGAAACATTGTTAAGCTGAGTGATTTCAAAGGAAAAAAACTTGTGTTGTACTTCTATCCAAAAGACAATACGCCCGGCTGCACAGCAGAAGCTTGCGACTTGAGGGATAATTACAAGGCGCTTCAAAAAGCAGGTTACGAAGTGCTAGGTGTCAGCACCGATTCAGAAAAATCACATCAGAATTTTATCAAAAAACAAAGCCTCCCTTTCAGACTTTTAGCTGATGAAGACAAAAGCCTGCATGAAGCTTATGGCACCTGGGTTGAAAAATCCATGTATGGCAGAAAATACATGGGCACGGCCCGCGTCACTTTTCTTATCAATGAAAAAGGACTGATTGAGGAAATCATTGAAAAAGTAGATACCAAAAATCATGCTTCGCAAATACTTGGCGGAGCTTCTGTGAAATCATCTCCTAAAAAGACATCAGTGACCAAAAAATCAGTTGCGAAAAAAGCTCCAGCCAGGAAAACTGTTGCAAAGAAAAAGAAGTAGGCTGGCTGCTTGGTAAAAGCCAATTAATTGCTTGTGTTGGCATAACAAGGGTTTTAGTTTTGCGCAAATTCTTACATCTTTCGCAAAATTTTAATCCATGAATCAAACACCTGATATCCCCAAGCTAAGATCCGTTTGTACACAGATCAGAAGAGACATTGTTCGCATGGTACATGCCTGCCAATCAGGCCATCCCGGGGGTTCATTGGGTTGCACAGAATACATGGTAGCCTTGTATTTCCACATTATGAAGCATGATCCGGCCTTTAATGCTGATGCCAAAGGAGAAGATCTTTTCTTTTTATCAAACGGACATATTTCTCCCCTATGGTATGCCTGCCTGGCACGTGCCGGGTATTTTGACACCCAAGAATTAAGCACTTTTCGGTCTATTAACAGCAGGCTTCAGGGTCACCCTGCCACACATGA
>DAOLDI010000259.1:0-4030 GCA_035327445.1 Cyclobacteriaceae bacterium
AGCATTTTATTTATTCGCACGCGCAAGTAATCATAAGAGCAGCAGGGAAGAAGCAGGCGCCAATATGTTTGCTTATGCAGCATTAGATGATTTAGATCTGGATGCCGACTCGCTTATCAGCAAATATCCTGTGCAGGCTTATGCGGCACAAGCCAATAAAATCGCTTTGCTAAAGCGACAGCTATTGCCTGATGATACTGATGTTAAATTGATATTTAAGGACACTTTATTAACGGGAGCCCATGTTGCTTTTATCAGTAATTATGTAAACGCAAATCTTTTTGCTTTTGACTCAACGGCCATTAATCAACTCGAATCCCTCGCCCGAAAATCTGTCAATGCAGATTATGCTGAATTATTACTTTTCAATACGGCACAGTTATGTTATTACAATGGTCAGGTTGCGCGTGCCTTAAACCTGGTGGGCGAATTGGCCTATACCAATTTTGATAACAGCGGTAAGTACAATTACCACAGCGGACTTTGGATGTTGGAGCAAGGCAATATCCAAAAAGCCATTGTCAATTTTGAGCAGGCGCTCTTTTTTGAAAATGAAAAAGCAGCCTACCCTTTAGCAGTTGCTTACACAGAAGCTGGCCGCAATGAAGAAGCACTGGCAGCATGGGAGGCTCTTGCAAGCCTTGATGACATATATCAACCCATTGCATCTGCATTAAAAAATGTTTTACAGACTCATTTACCTGATGTGCAAATTCTCAAGGACGCAGAGAAGTACCAGTATTTGCGTTATCGCATTAATTACCTTGATACAGCAAATTACTTTCAAGTACTTCGTGGCATTAAAACACCTGAGTATGAAGCGCAGGCATTATTAGATCTTTCAAAAAAGTATTTTGAAGCTGATGATCTGCGCACAGCCATACGGGTGTTCAGCCGTATCAGCGGATTGCCGCTAAGAGATGCAGCATTGTATGACAGAATTCAAATTCATGAATTACACATGCTGGCGGTACAGGGAGATTTAAGTTCGCTACGCGAAAATTTAAATCCTGCGCTCATGAGTAAACTCAGTTGGTTAGAGCAATTGTATTTTAATTCTATTTTAATGGAAAGTGACGGTGAACTTGCTGCCCGTAATTTTAACATACTGGGTGCATATAATCCCTTTTTCGATGAAGCTATTCTAGCTGCTGCCACATATTATCCTGAGCATGCTTATCGGATTTTGGTAGATGCAGTGCTGCTCAATCCGCAATCAGTCAAAATAACCAAGGCCTATATTTTAGCAGCAGTACGCAGTGGTTACCGCATGTTTGCCGCTGAAGCTTTAGAGCGATTACGTGATATGATACCGGCCAGTGCCTATCATAGTTTTATTGTAGAAAATGAGGCCTTGCTAACTGAAGAGGATGATTTTTAGATTCTGCCCGGCATATTTCTGAGATCAATTCAAAACAACTAATTTGCGCGCTTTCTTACAACTATGGATTTAACATACATTCCCCTCAATCATATTCACGAAAGCCTGGGCGCCAAGATGGTTCCCTTCGCTGGTTTTGTAATGCCTGTGCGTTATAGCTCTGATATTGAAGAGCACAACACTGTTAGAAAAGCCGTAGGCATTTTTGACGTTTCGCATATGGGAGAGTTCATTGTGAAAGGACCAAAGGCATTAGACCTCATTCAGCATGTTACCAGTAACGATGCATCTAAGCTGGCAAACGGACAGGCACAATATTCTTGCCTGCCAAATGAAGAAGGTGGTATAGTAGATGATTTGCTGGTATATAAAATTGCCGATGAACATTACATGCTGGTAGTTAATGCCGGTAATATTGAGAAAGACTGGAACTGGATAAGCAAGCACAATACCTTTGGCGCAGAAATGCAAAATATCTCTGATGATATTTGTTTGTTCGCAGTGCAAGGTCCTAGGGCGGTAGCAACTTTGCAGAAGTTAACTTCTACAGATCTCTCAGCCATCAAGTATTATCATTTTCATATCGGTACATTTGCCGGGCTTGAAAATGTAAACATGTCGAACACAGGTTATACCGGTGCCGGTGGATTTGAAATTTACGTAAACAAGAAAGTTGCAGAGCAGGTATGGCACGCCATCATGCAGGCTGGTGAAGAGTTTGGTATTAAACCCATTGGTTTAGGTGCGCGTGATACCCTGAGATTGGAAATGGGATTTTGCTTGTATGGTAATGATATTGATGATACCACATCACCCTTAGAAGCCGGCTTAGGCTGGATCACCAAGTTTACGAAGAGCTTTATCAATTCAGAAAATCTGAAAAAACAAAAGGAAGCCGGAGTAAGCCGCAAATTGATTGGCTTTAAAATGATTGATAAAGGCATACCACGCCACGACTATGCGGTTAAAGATGCTGCAGGTAATGTAATTGGTAAGGTAACTTCAGGTACAATGTCGCCAGTGTTGGGTATTGGTATCGGATTAGCTTATGTTGATTTGAAGCATGCAGCGCCTGATTCAGAAATTTTTATTGCTGTGCGCGATCGCAACCTCAAAGCGGTTGTCAGCAAATTACCTTTAATAAATTAATCTTCTTCCATACACATTTTACTTCAAATGCATTTATGAAATCCATTGATGTTTGCCTGAGCCCTGATTTGATGCACCTGTTTGATGTACAGGGTAAAACTGTTGTTGTTGCTGATATCCTGAGAGCAACATCATGCATGGTAACCGCATTTGAACATGGCATTGCATCTATAAAACCTTATGCCGATTTAGAATCTTGTCGCGCAAACAAAAGCGCTGATAATTTCATTGCGGGTGAACGCAACGGAGAAAAAGTAGATGGATTTGATTTAGGTAATTCACCATTTGAATACATGGCGCCTGAATTAAAAGGTAAACAGATACACATGACTACCACCAATGGTACGCAAGCCATTGAAAAATCTAAAGGCGCAGGACTAATTGCCATTGGAGCATTTTTAAACTTAAGTGCCCTGGCAGAAAGGGTTGCCAATGAAAACCGCGACCTGATAATTGTATGTGCCGGCTGGAAAGGTAAAGTAAACCTGGAAGACACCTTGTATGCAGGAGCACTTACACATTTGCTCAAATCAAAATTTAATTTTGCCTGCGATGCGCCCATGCTGGCCGAAGCTGTTTACCTGCAAGCCAAAAATGATTTGGTGGCAGCAGTCAGCGGTTCATCACACGTAAAGAGATTAAACCGGCTGAATATTCACAAAGATATTTCCTTTTGCATGACACCTGATCAATATTCAGTTGTTCCGGTGATGAATAAAGGTATACTTTCTGCAAGTTAATGTAGTCAAGATTACTTCTTACGGATATCAGATAATTTTAACTCCCTCACTTTGCCGAAACTATTCAATGTTTCTGCCTTCATTTTCTTTTTGTCTCCGGCCACAGCAAAACTGATGTTTTGGTTTTGGATATATTTTTTCCAGGTGTCTGTTATATCATCAAATGTTAATTCCTGGTAGGCCTGTGACAATGATATATTGGGATCAGCATCATATCCCATTAATTTCCAGCTATAAGTTGTCTGACCTAGTTGCCGGAAGAATGGACGTGCCATAGCACTGGACTGCAGCAGAGACTTTTGTATATCTGATAGACGTTCTGGTTTCTCTGGCATGTTTTTTATCAGCATTATCATGGTTTCCATAGCTTCATAAGTTTTATCTGCCTGGCAACCGATGTATGCACTAAGGTAAGCTGGGTTGCCATATATTGAACCGTTGACTAATGAAGCTGAAGCAGAATATGCCAGTGAGCGAAACTCCCGGATTTCCTGGAACACCAAACCCGACATACCTGATCCAAAATATTGATTAAAGGCATTCATGTTGGCTTGTTGTGTGAGGTCACGCGCCATATCGGTATTGACAAAGAAGTAAAGCTGACTTTGCACAGCTTTTTTATCATTTACCAAAAGCAATTCCGAAGCATCGCTATTTCTGAAAGGACGAACATCCTTCTTTCTGGGATTGCTGGGTTCAATACCCAGAAGATACTTTTCAACCAAGTCCTTTACCGTCTCTAAAGGAATATTTCCTGTGT
>DAOLDI010000260.1:0-4026 GCA_035327445.1 Cyclobacteriaceae bacterium
AACTGAATCCATTCGCGGCAAGCGGCAAATCCCCCCAACAAAGAGGGTTTCAGTATGATATAGGGTGGCTTAATTTCATCTAAAAGTTTTGCTTTTTGCTTAAGCTCATTTACTCCAATTAATTCTTCATCCAAAGCAATGGGTATGGGAGATTTCTCACACAGCTCGGCCATTAATGCAGTTTGACCTGCTTTAACAGGTTGTTCAATAGAGTGAATATCAAATGCGGACAGTGCATGCAGCTTAGCTAAGGCCTCTTCGGGTTTAAAGGCTCCATTGGCATCAAGTCTCAGTATGATTGGCTTCTGATAATATTTTCTTCTGATGTACTGGAGTATATCGCACTCCTTTTCAAAATCGAGCCCGCCTACTTTCATCTTAATGCAATCAAAACCCTGGTCGATCTTATCAGTAATTTGCAACAACATGGTTTCTAAGGGCCCCATCCAGATGAGTCCGTTAATGGGTATGGGTTTGCCAGCCGTAAAACTTCCCGGAAAAATGAGTCGTCTGCCTCCTTGCAGGTAATCCAGCCAGGCAATTTCAAAACCAAACCTGATGGAGGGCCATTCAGCCGGAATGTAACGCTGAACCCAATCGGCAACTTCTTCTATGCTGTTTGGCTTCGGGGTAGCACCTAAGTTGCTTACTTTTTCTTGCAGAAAGACTTCAAAGTCAGGACGGTCATCAATACTTAATTTGGGGAGTGGTCCGCATTCTCCAATGCCAAATAGTTCCGGTTGCCGTTCATCCCAAATTTTTACGAAATAGGCAAGCTTATCTTTCATGGCACCTCTTGAGGTTCGGGCATCAAAAGAAAAATTCAAAGTATGTTTAGTATAAGCTGCTTGCATACTGGCGAAATCGAAATTTATATAAATATACTTGCAGTAAAGGTATTTACTGATGCAATTTGGCAAAGTGAAAACATTAAAGCTGGAAGATTATCAATACCATTTACCCGATGAACGCATCGCTTACCATCCTTTAGGGCAAAGAGATCAATCTAAGTTATTAGTTTACAAACAAGGTGAAATTACACACAGGCAATTTGCAGATTTGAGTTCATTACTTCCGGCTAAGAGCACATTGTTCTTTAACAACACCCAGGTAATACCTGCACGCCTGATATTTGAAAAAGAAAGTGGGGCAAAAATTGAAATATTTTTACTTGAACCACTTAAGCCACATCAGCTCTACCAATTAGCCATTACTGCGGCATCTCCCTGCAACTGGAAGTGCAGCATTGGCAATCTTAAGCGTTGGAAAGATGATAACATTTTACAAAAAGAAATTGCAGCAGGTCTGGTACTCAGCGCAAAACTGATTAACAAAGAAGAAGGCCATGTACAATTTGAATGGACAGAACCGAATAAAACATTTGCAGAAGTAATTGAACTGGCCGGTAAAGTTCCGCTGCCTCCGTACATTAAGCGAGAGGCTATGAAAGAAGATGAAGAACGCTATCAAACCGTTTATTCAAAAGAAAAGGGTGCAGTGGCCGCCCCAACTGCGGGCTTGCACTTTACACCAGAAGTTTTGCAATTGCTAAGTGAAAAAGGAATAACACAAGCCTATTTAACCTTGCACGTTAGCGCTGGAACTTTTCAGCCTATTAAAACAAATGATGTAAAGGCGCATCAGATGCACCACGAACAAGTTATCATCAGTAAGGAATGCATCAACGCACTTGCGCAAAGTGATCAAAAAATAATAGCCGTAGGCACCACCGCCATGCGTACATTAGAAAGTCTTTACTGGTGGGCCGTGAAACTGGAAGAAGATGCACAAGCTGCATTTAATATTGAACAGGATTTTGCCATGCAACATCAAGATGTTGTACTCAGCAGAACCAAAGCAGCAAAACTGGCGTTAGCTTACATGCAAGCGCATAATCTCAACAACATTATTGGCGAAACATCCATTTTTATTTTTCCAGGATATAGGTTCAGAGTCTGCGAAGGTTTGATTACTAATTTTCACCAGCCGGGTTCATCGTTGATATTACTTGTTGCTGCTTTTGTTGGCGATGATTGGAGAAAGATTTATAATGCTGCATTAAATAATAACTACAGATTTTTAAGCTATGGCGACTCAAGTTTACTCTTACCTTAAGCAAGGCATTTTCATACTGATACTCATGATGCTGGCTTGTTCACCTAAAAAACAAGCTGAAGAAATAAGTGAGTCAGCTTACATTACTGAAGACGTTGAGGGATTAAACGAAGAAGAAGAATTTCTTTTAGGTTTTGATATTAACAACTACCTGGTAGACTTTGAACCCGATTCATCAGAAAGTTTAATCCTAAGACAAAATTGCGCCATATTCATTGGACCAAATGAAGAACAACTGGAAAGCCTGAAAAGAAGATTTGGACAGCAGGAGTTCAGTACCATTGTTGAGGATAACATCATCTTTGAAGTAGGTGCCAAAGAAATGATCAGGTCATTGAATATCTGCAGTGTAAGCACACAGAAAAGATATATTGTCTTTATAAGACCCGATGAAACTAAACTCATTATTGACACCAAATCACCCCACAGTTTAAAGTGGAACCTGATCTTCTTCCATTTCAACAAAGCGCCTGAAATTGTTGATATTCCTGAACTGGAGCTTGAAGATATAAGGCTCTATTTCCAATCATAAGTATGCCGGTAATCAGTAACAGCGCATACACCCGCAATCAATTATGGCTGCATGCACACAGGCAAACCATTTTGCCCAGCATGTTCAGAAAAATTGAAGATGTTGATTATACAAGAGAAAGAATTACCCTGCCTGATGAAGACTTTCTTGACATCGATAGGCTGAAACAAAAGCAAGATAAGCTCATCATCATTTCGCACGGTTTGGAAGGGAGTTCTGAAAGGCATTATGTTAAAGGCATGGCAAAATATTTCTTTAAAAAAGGTTGGGATGTACTCGCCTGGAATTGCAGAAGTTGCAGCGGTGAAATAAATAAAGCACCACGATTGTACCACCATGCAGCAACGCATGATCTTGAATCGGTTATTGATCATGCAAGAAGCTTACATCAATACAAGCACATTGCCTTAACCGGATTTAGCATGGGTGGAAGTTTGACTTTAAAGTATCTGGGTGAACGAAACACATTACCAGCTGAAATAAAATCGGCTGTTGTTTTTTCAGTGCCTTGTAATTTAGGTGCAAGCGCTGCTGTACTGGATAAATCACAAAATAGTTTTTACAGAAAGGGATTTCTGAAAAAATTGAAGTACAAAATAAAACTTAAGGCTGCCCAATACCCAGCGCTATTCGATCTTAAGCCTTTACAAAACATCAAATACTTTGAAGAGTTTGATGATATCTACACAGCACCCCGGCATGGCTTTCAAAGCGCACAACATTTTTATGAAACGGCCAGCGCCAATCGTTATATCCCGCAGATTAAGACAGGCACATTAATTGTGAATGCACAGAACGATCCCTTTCTGCCAGAAACCTGTTATCCATATGAACTAGCAACAAACAGTGAACATGTTTTTCTGGAATGTCCCCCGCAAGGCGGACATGTTGGTTTTGGATTAGCAGGAAGAGAAGAAAATTATATGGAAACTCGCGCTTTCCAGTTTATTGATCAAAACATTTCAAATTATTGAGTTTATGAAAACACTTGCTACAATTATCTGCTGCACACTTCTGCTGCAAACAGGCTTTAGCCAATCTGTTGAAACCAGGATAATGGTGAGGGCAAAAGCCAAAGACGCCAAATTCATTGGCAGCTCAATGGGAGGCGCGCAGGTAAACATTTCAAATGCTGATACCGGAGAATTATTAGCCAACGGCATCATTACTGGTAGCACTGGCAATACCGATGTAATCATGAAAACGGCTCATGAACGCGGTAAGCAGCTAAGTGATACCGAAACTGCAGGCTATGAAGCAGTCTTGCAACTCAGTAAACCGGTGTTGGCCCATATTGAAGTGTTGGCCCCTTTGGGGCAGCGCCAAAGCATAGTTAAGTCCGGCACGCAGGTTTGGCTTATTCCGGGCAAGCACATTTT
>DAOLDI010000261.1:0-4024 GCA_035327445.1 Cyclobacteriaceae bacterium
ACAGAAACTTTTAAAGAGCTTGTGTACCGCTTAATGGCTTGAGTTTCACCTAAAGTAAAGCTTTCATTAGATACTTTTAAGTATTCTAAATCTGTCAATTTCATCTTGGCAGGAAAACCGGCACTTCAAAGAAGTAGTTTTATAATTAGCAATCTTTTTTTGGGCATTCATCGTTAGAGTGCAATAATTGCTTTAATATTGTTAAGAGTTTTTAATTCAATGCGGCTGATTTTTTACGCAACTCATCTCTTTCGGAAAAATAACCTGAGCGGTAAAACAATTTTACACGATCTTCTCAGTTTAAGCATCATGTCTGGAATTATGCTGATGCGACTGAGTTTACTGCTGCTATTACTTTCACCCCTAAGCTCCCTTGCGCAAGCACCACTTTCAATGTCTGATGCTGAAAGGTTGTTCAGGTCTGGACTAGAATTAATTGATAAAGGTAATTATGGCGCTGCACGAGAGGCTTTCGATAAATATCTTGATATGCCTGAAGCAACGGGGCTTAATAAGACCGAAGCTAATTATTACAAAGCTTATACAGCACTGAAGCTTCATCACCCAGATGGCGAAAAACTCATTTTGAATTATTTAGATGAGTACCCCTCAAACCCAAGATCTGCCTTTGCCTATTTTGATCTGGCCAACTTCTTTTATGATGAAAGAAATTATACCAAGGCAGTTAACTACTATAAGCAAATTAATTATGGTGTTTTAAACGCCAACCAGTTTAGTCAGGCAAAATTCAGGTGGGCTTATAGTTTATTCAACTTAAGAAGGTTAAAAGAAGCACTAGAACAATTCAACTTTATCAAGTCGCAGAACAATCAGTTCAGTGCAGCGGCCTCATATTACGCAGGCTTTATCGAATACGGTGAAGGCGATTATGATCGTGCTTTGGTTGATCTTCAAAAAGCTGCGCAAAGTCCTGGTTATGCCAATGTAGCGCCTCATCTAATAGCCAGTATCTATTACAAGCAGCAGAAATATGATGAATTGCTGGCTTATGCTGAGCCTATCATCAATCAAGGAAAGGAGGTAAATGAACTTGCCGAGATTTACTTATTGGTAGCTGAAGCCTACTTTAAGAAAAAGAATTATGCTGAGGCCAGTAAACGTTACGAGGCATACTTTGAAAGAAAGCGGGATGCAGAAAGGCCTGCATATTTAAGAGCTGGTTATGCGTATTATTCAACAGGTGATGATGCCAGCGCTTTGAATTATTTCAAAAGATCTGCCTCAGATAAAGATTCAACCGGGTATTGTGCTTCTTATTACCTGGGCATTCTCTATTTAAAGCAGGGCGAAAAGCAACAAGCCTTAACTTCATTTGATAATGCACGCAAGTTTACTGCAGATAAAAACCTGGTAGAAGAGGCCAGTTTTCATTACGCCAAAGTTGCTTACGATTTGGGTAGAACTGAGCCCGCAATTGCTGAATTTGAAAAATACATTACTGATAATCCGCAGGGGTCTTATGTAAACGAGGCCAAAGAACTGCTTTCACAAGCTTATGTAAATGCCAATAATTACAATAAGGCCATAGCTTATATAGAGTCTTTGCCACGAAGAAACCCCAATCTCGACAGGGCATATCAAAAGGCAACCTATTTGAAAGCGGTAGAGCATTTTAACAAGAATGAATACGCTGAAGCTGTTACTTTTTTTGAGCGATCATTAAAGTATCCTTTGGATGACGAATACACCGCATTGGCCGCATTTTGGTGTGCCGAAGCGTATTCAATAGGTAAAAAGTTTGATGAGGCCATCATTAAATACCAGCGGGTGCAAGGCTTGCCCAGTCAGAAAAACAGCGAAGCAGCTATACGCTCAAGGTACGGACTGGGCTATGCCTACTTTAATGAAGAAGCATATGCCAAAGCATTGGTGCAATTCAAAGAATTCCTCGGTCAAACAAATACCTCAAATCCAAATTATGCTGATGCAGTGCTGCGCCTGGCAGATTGTTACTATGTAGCCAGAAATTACAATGATGCCTTACTGAATTACCGCAAGTCCATTAGCAGCCGCACACCAGATGCTGACTATGCCTATTTACAAGTGGCCAATATTTTAGGCATTCAGCGCAAGTATGATGAAGCTGCAAGTACCTTCAGCCAGGTAATCATGAATTACCCTCGCTCAAGGTTTATCGATGAAGCCTATTTTCAAAAAGCACAGTTTGAACTTGAACAGGGAAATTACCCGGCAGCCCAACTTACCTTAACGCAACTTATCAATACCCAAAGAAACTCTAAGTATTTGCCGTATGCTTATCTGCGCAGGGCAGCAGCTCATTATAACCTTAAAGATTATAACGCTACCATTAATGATTACCTCAAAGTGTTGCAGGATTTTGCCAATCACCCTGTGGCTTCTGATGCGCTATTACCATTACAAGAAGCTTTGAACTTACAAAACCGGGGTTCTGAATTTGAAAATGTATTGGCTGCATTTAGACAAGCAAATCCGGAAAAGAAAGGATTGGAAGCGGTTGAGTTTGAATCAGCTAAAAGTTTGTACTTCAATCAGGATTATGCACGTTCAATTCCAGCTTTAACAAGATACATCACTTCATATCCTGAAAGCCCAAGAAGGAGCGAAGCCAAATATTACCTGGCTGAGTCTTATTACAGGCAACGTGATTTTGACAAAGCACTTCCTATTTATGCTGAGCTTGAAGCCGACAAAAATTTCAATCTGGCCGCAAGAGTTGTGGCCAGAATAGCTGAACTTGAGTTCAGATTAGGTAATTATGATAATGCAAAATACTTCTTTCACAAGCAGGCTGCTATTGCCTCAAGCAAGCGCGATCAGTATAATGCATGGTCGGGCTTAATGGAAGCTCACTTTTTACTGGCGGCTTATGACTCTGTTGAGTACTACGCAAAACAAATTATGGAGCGTGCCAATATCAATGCAGGCGCTCAGAACAAAGCAGCTTTGTATTTAGGTAAGTCGGCCATGGCAAAAGGAGATTATGAAACTGCTAAAGATGAATTTATTGCTGCCTTGAATACAGCCAGAGATGAGTATGGCGCTGAAGCCAAATATTTGCTTGCAGAAATATTTTACCTGGCAAAGGAGTACAGAAGAAGTTATGAAATTTTAGTGGAGCTCAATTCAGACTTTGCGGCATACCAGGAATGGGTAGGCAAAAGTTACTTGTTGCTGGCAGATAATTTCCTGGCAATGGGAGATACTTTTCAAGCCAAAGGAACTTTAAACTCTTTAATTGCAAACCATCCTTTAGAAGAAATAAAAGCTAAGGCACGTGCCAAATTGAGAAGCATTGAGCAATCAGAAATTAAATCATCAACAAACCCATCAACTGATACAACCAGAAATGATTAAGGCATTAAATCAAATATCGTATTTGTGCAGTTGGCTCATCATGGGTTTGATGATAATGCAAAGTAATGTATCACAAGCCCAGGGTTGGGGAGACGGTGAAATTGAATCTGTGGAAATTGAAATCGTTAAAGACAGAGAAGTTACAGTACCCAAGGCCAGCAGGATGTTCAGCAAGGTGCCTCCTCGTCCTTATGAGCCCATTACACCACCTATAACTTATCAGTTTAGAAATATTGCATTTCGTGCTCCAGACCTTAACCCGGCAATTCGTCCATTAAGACTAAAGCAGGAAGAACTCAGCAAAATCTATGGCGCCCATGTAAAGTTAGGCTATGGCAACTTTGCATCGCCATTACTTGAGGCACGCATCAACAACAAGCGCGATAAACAAAAGCATTACGGAGTAAACTTCAAGCATCACAGTTTTGGAAAAGGACCAGTTCAAGATGAACTTTCTGCAGCAGGACAAACCGCTTTTGATGCTTACGGCAGGCTTTTTGGCGCACATGCCAATGTAGGAGGCCAGATTTCATTTGATAATCGCTTCACGCATTTCTATGGATATCCTGAAAACTTTGATTTCACGGTAGCGGATATCGATAGAACCGATATCCGTCAGTCTTTTAACCGCTTTGGCATCAAAGCTGATCTGGCCAATACGGGCGTT
>DAOLDI010000262.1:0-4019 GCA_035327445.1 Cyclobacteriaceae bacterium
AACCCATCTGGGCTTTCGTTGAATGATAAGCGTAATTGATCCCCCATTATCCTTAGGCGCAATACCATACTTCACTGCATTTTCAACTAAAGGTTGTAATATCATAGGTGGAATATCCATACCCAACACATTCTCATCAATTTTTTTGATGAACTGAAGTCTATCTCCAAAACGCACGTGTTGAATCTTCACATAATTTTCAATGAAATTGATTTCTTTATTCAGTTTTACCAATTGTCCGCCATGAGAGTCAAGTGCATATCTGAAAATATCTGAAAGCTGTGTAATTACTTTGCGTGCCTTTTCTTTGCTTGTACCTACAAGCGTGCTTAATGAGTTAAGTGTATTAAAAAAGAAATGTGGATTGATTTGAGATTTTAACAGACTAATCTGCATCTCCTGATTTTTTAAAGCAAGTTCTGCTTTTTCGTTTTCTTTCTTTTGTATCCCCTGGAAATAGGTAATACCATAAAACACCCCAACTGTTATAATGTATTGCTCTTGAAAGCGTAAAGACTTCCAACCCATCATCTCAATTAAATATTCGCGCCAGTGCTCGTAAAGTGTAAAGCCATCCAGGTAATCTTCAAAATAATATGCCACTGAGGCCATAATGACAAAGAACATGATAATTCCTCCCACATGACCAAAAATCTGAACTGTAACGTTGTATTTAACCAGCCAATGGCAATACACCATTACCAGCAAAATCATGATACAAAGGGCTTCAAAGAGGTAAAAGCCATTCCAAAAAGAAAAAGAAGGCCCTTTAAATAAACGCCACTCTATTAGGGAGCTAATCAAAAAATTAAGCGCATACCAAAGGCATATGTATAAATAAGCCATTTTCCAAACTCTTGGTATGCGTTCTATCAGGTTCAAGAAAGAAAATATTTTAAAGAATATGCAAAATTACTTAATACCTGTTTCTCTGCGGGCTACCTTTATACCAAAAAAAGAATAAATAGTAAAAAGCCCACTTGTGAGTTTCTATTGTCTTGTTAAACATTGTCTATGGTTGACAAACGCCAAGTTGCTGAAGATATCTGGATTTATGGTGAAGGTAAAATTAATCTTCGCCTTACTATCCCTATTTTCGCTAAATGGCTTTGCACAAAGTTTAGTGATTTCAGGTAAGGTGCTGGATGCTGAAAATAATGAGCCGCTGGTATTTGCTTCTGTAAGAATAAAAGGCAAAAGCCTTGGCACCATTTCTAACCTCAATGGCGAGTTTGACTTTTACCTACCTGCCGATTTCAGAAATGAAATAATCACTATCAGTTACCTGGGACATGAAAACTTTGAAACTCCCGTATGGGCCATGGTTGATAAGCCCGGGTACATCATCAGACTAAAAGCCTCTCCGCTTGTATTAGATGAAATTCTGGTAAGCGATCAGATACGAGGCGGTGAATTACTAAGAATTGCCCTGGAAAGAATTGAGCACAACTATCCCACAAATCCCTTTATGCTTGATGGTTTCTATCGGGATTTGAAACAGGTTGGGGGCACCTATTTTGCCTTACTTGAAGCTGCCGTAAAAATTTATGACGATGGTTACAAAAATCCGCGCAATAAATACAAACTCAGAGAAAACGTTTCGCTTATTGAAGTGCGCAAAAGTGTTGGTTATAACAATAAGTTTACTGCATATTTTGAACAGCATAATTTATTAGAAGATCTGCTCTTACATAATAATGTTCGCTACAGACAGTTTGATAACTCAGATATTTTCTTTAATGGCTTAGGGCGACTTCCAAACACAATATATAATAACAAAGAAGTTTTTGTGGTTTACCAATATGAGCCTTACCTTTTAAAAATCTTTATCGATAAAAACAGTTACGCTATCATTCGACTCGAATATGAAATAAAAGCAAGCAATGAAATAATTTCCAAACGCAAGAATATGTACAGTTCCTTTAGCGGATTAAAAAAAGTGATTGACTTTAAAGAATTTGAAGGCAAAATGTACCTTGAATACATGGAACTTACTTCTACGGTAAACTGGTATGATATCAAAACAGATGAACTTAAATTCGAAACAGGACTTTTTCAACAGTTGCTGATCAATAACATTGAGCCCAGTCCGGAGTATCGCATTAATTCAACTGAAAAAATGAAACGCTACGGTTTACAATACCAGGATCGTGATTATAATGAAGCCTTCTGGGAAAATTATAATGTGATTAAAGACAGTCCACTCGACAAAAAGATTATTGACGACCTTAACAGGCAGGTACTATCTGGTAATTAATGTAATTATTGTTGATTCTGGTTCTATTATTCAGAAAGCTCTCCGCTTCAACTACAAAATTTTCACTTTATCGTAAAAAACCGCCATTCAGCGCTGCTGGTTTTTCAAAGAAGTTACCCCTTACTACTTTAGTTTCAGCAAAAGCCAACAAAGCCAACTTAAGACGAAAAAGCCCGGGCACCAGGTGTTCGGGTTTTTTTATTGCCAGATTTTTTCTGCCTCTTTCAGCAATGCATGCTTATCAATTGGCACAACACCTACATGCTGACAAACCAGTCCGCCACCCAGGTTAGCCAATGCGGCAGTTTGTTCTTCTGATAAACCGGCCGCTACACAAAGCGCTGCAATGCTTACCACTGTATCGCCTGCGCCAGAAACATCTGCAATTTCACGTGCATGTGCTTTTTGATGAATCTTGGCTTTCTCTCCATCCAGGTATATACCATGTTCTGATAAAGGTACCATAAGGGCTTTGGCATTTAGCAACTGCTTCAACTGACTAACGGCAGATTTTACCTGCTCCATATTGCCAGATTGAATCTCAAGTTTTAATCCTTCGCGTAATTCTTTCAAATTTGGCTTGAATAGACTGACTTCTTTATAAGCCAGGAAATTTCTTTTTTTCGGATCTACAATGCTGGGTATACCTAATTGATCTGCCTGAGCCACTACATGCGCAATAATGCGCTCATTAATTACGCCTTTATCATAATCTTCAAATATTACTGCTTTGCAGCGAGGCAGTAATTTATCAATCATCGTCAGCAGTTGCGCTTCTTCTTCCGCATTGGCTGGTCGATCAGACTCATCATCTACACGCACTACGTGCTGATGACTCGCAATCACTCTTGTTTTAACTGTAGTTGGTCTATGCTTGCTAACGATGATACCTTCTGCAGCTATATTTCTGAATTTAAGGCGATCAAAAAATTTTGCTCCGGCTTCATCATCACCCACAAGCGCACATAAAACAGGTTCGGCTCCTAATGATTTCAAATTCAAAGCAACATTGGCTGCACCACCGAGGCGGTAATCTCTTTGTTTAACATTAACAATAGGAACGGGCGCCTCTGGTGATACGCGTTCAACATTTCCCCATATATAAGCATCAAGCATTACATCACCAATTACCAATACAGGTAGTTGATTAAATGAATCAAAGATCTGCTGAAGCGATGCTGATGCCATGTTAGTGTAATGCTGCAAGTGCAGATTTTATTCTTGCTAAAGCCTCTCTTAATTCTTCTAATGAAGCTGCATAAGAAAGCCGAATGCAATTACCATCACCAAAGGCAGCTCCTGGTACAAGGGAAACAGCTACCTTATCTAAAATGTAAAGACAAAGATCATTATCATCTTTAATCAATTTACCATCGGCACTTTTACCAAAATAGCTGCTTACATCCGGGAAGAAATAAAACGCGCCTTCGGGCATGTTTACTTTTAGTCCGGGAATTTCTTTCAATAAATCATAAACTACCTGTCTGCGCTCTTTGTACTGCTCAACCATTTTAAGTGTTGGTGTAAGATCTGAACTGATGGCAGTAAGGGCAGCACGCTGTGCAATAGAACAATTGGCAGATGTGAGTTGGCCTTGAATTTTATTGCAACCATCAGCAATCCATTTAGGTGCGGCAATATAGCCTACACGCCAGCCCGTCATGGCAAAGCCTTTGGCAAAGCCATTTACTGTAATTGCACGTTCGAACATGCCAGGTATAGAGGCAATGCTGAAATGTTTACCGGTAAAATTGATGTGTTC
>DAOLDI010000263.1:0-4011 GCA_035327445.1 Cyclobacteriaceae bacterium
ATTCAAAAGGAGAGTCAGATAACATGGATACTAAAACTTAATGAACAAACCACAAGCTTTACCCAGCTTGAACATTTACTCAAATCCTTAAACGAATTACAGTAAATTCTATTTATTACCTTGCGCCAGAAATTCAATAAAGCACATGTTGGACAAGAAAAAACTATTCCCCTATAAATTCGAAAAGCAATATGCTAAATCGGTTGCATACTTCTCCATGGAGTTTGCCGTTGACCAGGCGCTGAAAATTTATTCAGGCGGACTTGGCTTTTTAGCCGGTTCGCATATGCGCAGCGCTTACGAGTTAAAACAAAACATGATAGGCATCGGTATTTTATGGAAGTATGGTTATTACGACCAAACCCGAAATCCAGACCAAACATTAAAAGCTGCCTTCATTCAAAAGGATTATTTTTTCCTGGAAGATACCGGATTGAAATTTCCTATTAATATCCACAGCACAAAAGTGTTTGTAAAAGTGCTTTTGCTAAAACCTGAGGTATTTAATACAGCGCCCATTTTTTTATTAAGTACAGATATTCCGGAAAATGATTATCTGGCGCAAACCATTTGTCATCGTTTATATGATAACAATGAAGCAACACGCATCGCACAATCTATTTTACTCGGACAAGGTGGAGCTAAATTGCTCGACTTACTAAATCTTACACCAGAGGTTTATCACATGAACGAAGGTCATGCGCTGCCACTTTGTTTTTACTTGTGGGAGAAACACAAATCATTAGAAGCAGTAAGAAAGAAAGTAGTATTCACCACCCATACTCCTGAAAGAGCAGGTAATGCAGAGCATGCATTAAGTCTGCTGGAAGAGATGTCATTTTTTTCTAATGTTCCGCTAAGCAAATTAAAAGCAGAACTCTATATCGAAAATGATAGTTTGAGCTATACACTTGCCGCATTAAGAATGTCGAAAATTGCCAATGGGGTTTCAAAACTTCATGGGGAGGTGGCCAGAAAAATGTGGAACGATAACAATGGTATATGCGATATCATTTCCATTACCAATGCGCAGCAGTTTAAATACTGGCATGATGAAATTTTAACTGAAGCCGCCAAACAAAAAACTGCCAAGGCTTTGGTTGAAAGAAAAAAGCAGATGAAGACAGAGCTGTTTAAAGAAGTAGCAGACCAGACCGGAAAAATTTTTGATGTAAACACGCTCACTATTGTATGGGCCAGAAGATTTGCTGCATACAAACGTGCTGATTTACTTTTCAGAGATTATGACCGCTTCCTGAAAATTATTAATAACAAAAAATTCCCGGTACAGATTATCTGGGCAGGCAAACCTTATCCGGAAGATTATGCAGCCATTGATATGTTTAACGACATACACTGGAAAACAAAATCACTTCCCAATTGCACTATTTTAATGGGCTATGAACTTAAGCTTTCGGCTTTGCTCAAAAAAGGTTCGGATGTATGGCTCAACACACCGCGCATGAAACGTGAAGCTTCAGGAACTTCAGGCATGACGGCAGCCATGAACGGAAGTCTTAACTTTTCTTTGCCTGATGGCTGGGTAGCAGAATTTGGCAAGCACGGCAAGAACAGCTTTATCATTCAGCCTCCACCAGAAAATTCCACTTTTGATGAAGCTGATACCATCGTAAGCAAAAATATGCTTGATGTGCTTGAGCATGAGGTTATTCCCATGTATTACCAATCTCAGGCCAAATGGACGGGCATGATAAAACAAAGTATGAAAGATGTAATGCCTAACTTTGATTCTGAGCGTATGGCCAAGGAGTATTACGAGAAGCTTTATTGATTATTCTCTGCTTACACTCAACTTCATCAGCAATAAATTGTAATTTAAATGCCACATCAATTTGTCGTTATTTCGACAAGTTTTTGTTCAGGCACACACTACTTTTGCTCATGCTATGAAGCATATCGTAATTATTGGAAATGGCATCAGCGGCATTACTGCAGCAAGAAATATTCGTAAGCAAAGCAATCATCCCATTACTGTAATCTCAGCAGAAACAGAGCACTTCTTTAGTCGTACGGCACTTATGTATATCTACATGGGTCACATGAGGTTCGAACATACAAAGCCCTATGAAGACTGGTTTTGGAAGAAAAATAAAATTGAATTGGTTTTCGATTTTGTCGAAAAGATTGATACCAACAAAAAATCATTACAATTAAAATCAGGCAATAAAATTTCTTACGATAAATTAATTATCGCCACAGGTTCAAAATCAAACAAATTTGCTTGGCCCGGACAAGATTTAAAAGGCGTACAAGGCTTATACAGTTATCAGGACCTTGAACTGATGGAAGCCAACACTAAAAACATTAAAAGTGCAGTAATTGTGGGTGGCGGACTGATTGGTATTGAAATGGCAGAGATGCTGCGCTCAAGAAATATTGATGTCACTTTCCTGGTTCGTGAAAAAGAATTCTGGAGCAATGTTTTGCCTTTGCAGGAAGCAGCACTCATCAGCAAACATGTGCGCAGTCATCATGTTGACCTAAAACTTGAAACTGAACTGAAAGAAATTATTGGCGATGAAAACGGTAAAGTAAAATCAGTAATCACAAATACTGGCGAAGAAATTACATGCCAGTTTGTGGGTTTAACAGTAGGCGTTTCTCCGAACATTGATTTTCTGAAAGACTCAGGAATTACTTGCAATAAAGGTGTGATGGTAGATGAATACCTGCAAACCAATATGCCGGATATTTATGCTATTGGTGATTGTGTGGAACGCAATTATGAACTACCCGGCAGAAAAAATATTGAACAGGTTTGGTACACCGGCAGAATGATGGGCGAGGTACTGGCACAAACTATTTGTGATAAAGCAAGAAAGTATGAACCCGGACCCTGGTTTAACTCAGCCAAGTTTTTTGATATCGAATATCAAACCTATGGTAATGTAGGTAATGCACTTGCTGAAAATGAAACAGAGTTTTATTGGGAACATAAAAGCGGTCTGAAATGCATGCACTTTGTATGGGATAAACATAGCCGAAAGTTTTTAGGAATTAATACTTTCGGAATAAGACTAAGACATGAGTGTTTCGACCGATGGTTGCGCGAACATCGCAGTATTGATTACGTGATGGAGCATCTGCACGAGGCAAATTTTGACCCTGAATTTTTTACCCGACATGAAAAAGAAATTAGAAAAGCCTTTCAAGAAAATAATTTAGTCAGCGCCTGAAATGAAAATCATTAAATACACCGGTCTTACACTTTTTATTATCGGCTTCCTGATATTCAATATCTCTTTTTTTTGGGCGAGCTATCAACTGAATCAGCAAATACTGGAAACAAATATTGTTGATGTGCGCAAGCGGGATTTGTTTTTACAGCAAGCTTCCGAAATCCTGAATAAAGAAATCTCCTCAAACTTTCAATTTGTACAATCAATTTCATCTGTATTTGAGAGAATAAATGAGCAACAACTCAATACTTACGGCATCACAAACCAAGAAATTGAAAAGCTGCATCAGTTAGCTGCCACAACTTTTTCTGCTGAAATAATTGCGCAGGTTTTTTCAGGCGATGATGAAGTAAATCAATTCAAACGAAAAGCTTTTACAGACTATGGTTCCTGGCTCTTTGGACAGTCTGTAAGTAAAGAACAACTGCAATCTGTCAGCAATAACATCAGCAAGTATGGCATCATCAATCAATTCGGTTTCGACCGCTACCAGGTTAAAGAGCTGACATACTCACTTACCCGTGCCGCAGCAAAGAGTCCGGTTAAAGACAATCCGTCTCTTTATATATTATGGTGGTACGGTTTCTGCATTCTAGGAGCTTTGGCTTACATCCTGCCCCGCTGGAAAACCGAACATGGTGGCATCAAAAACAACAACATCTTTTTCAATGCCATGAAAAACGGAGGCTGGCTGGGCATGCTCAGCGGCAGTTGGCTCATTGCTTTTTACATTTTCCTGTACTTCTATCCGGAGTACATGACTAACTGGATTATTATGGTCGACCCCATCAGCAAAATGTTGAATGGTGGA
>DAOLDI010000264.1:0-4011 GCA_035327445.1 Cyclobacteriaceae bacterium
AACTATTTTGTTTCAGTAGGTCGGACGCAGCAAGAAGGAATGATTCGTGCCAATTCTTTTGAGCGGACCTCAGTAAGGCTAAACCTAGATAACCAAGTAAACCAATGGATAAGAATGGGCGTATCAATGAATTATTCTAATTCACTCAATCAAGCAGTAAACACCGGCTCATTACCAGGTCAGGCATTTGGCACAACGGGTCTTGCGCGGCTCGCGTTTCAAGTTGCACCAATTGTTGGTCCCTATTTAAATGATGGTTCGTATAATATTGCAAGCGACAATACAATAGGGCGCTTGAATAACTTAGATGCAGTTGGGTTCAGAAATCCTGTAGCACTCATTAATGAGAATAATACTTCTTCTCAAAGCAATCATCTACAAGCAAATATATATGCAAACTGGGAGCCTGTTAAAGGGCTGAATTTCAGGACAACTTATGGTGTTGACAGGCTAAATCTTACTGACAAATTATTTAACTCTCCGATTCATGGTGACGGATTTGGAATTGGCGTAGCCTCAAACACATATCGCACAATTAACCGCTGGAACTGGCAAAATACTGTGCAATATGATAAGCAGATCGCTTCTAAACATAATTTATCTGCATTGGTTGGAGGAGAACAGCAATACACTGATGTACTTCGCTGGGGAGCAACAAGATCGCAGGTTGCAGATCCATTCTTCACTACTTTCGAAGGAAATTTTACAACTATAGATCCTTTGGGCTTAGAACAGGGAGAAAACTACCTGGTTTCCTATTTTGGTCGATTGACTTATGACTTTAATAAGAAATACTTCCTGACATTTAATATCAGAAACGATGGGTACTCAGCTTTCGCTAAAGGACTCAAGTATGGAACTTTCTACGGAACATCTGGTGCATATATAATCTCTGAAGAGGATTTTTTCAAAAACTCTACTATTGGTAACAATATAAGTTTTCTAAAGTTTAAAGCAAGTTATGGGTCAGTTGGTAATACACAAGGCATAGGAAACTTTGCTTCATTACAACTATATAACTCAGGGCTGTATGGCGCAGATCCAACCTTGTTTTACTCTCAGGCAGGAAACACAGCTTTACAATGGGAAAATAGTGTGAAGACAGATATAGGATTAGAGTTTGGATTATTTCAAGATCGCATCCAGGCAGAAGTTGTGTATTACAAAAACGAGATCAGAGATATGATTCTGGCTGTTCCTCAGGCGCCATCAAAAGGTATTCCATTTAATGAAATCGATCAGAATATTGGTCGTATGGAAAACACAGGTTTAGAAATCAGTTTAAGAGCAACAGCTATCAGAAAGAAAGATTTCACATGGACTATCAATGCTAACCTCACCACTTTGAAGAATGAAGTAACACAACTGGCTGAAAGCGATATATTGACTGCCACTTCCTTAGAAACTGCAAATATTACTCGAGTAGGAGAATCGATCGGCAGCTTATTTGTTATACAAACATTAGGTGTTAATCCAGAAAACGGAAGAAGAATATTTGTAAAAGGAGATGGAACACAAATTCAATATGACCATTCGGCTCCTGCAACAAGCAGATGGACAGAAGTATTAACAGGCAACGTAACAACCGCGCCCAATGTGGCAATTGACGGTGTAGTAATGGGGCCTACCCTGCCCAGCTACTATGGTGGATTTGACAATACATTCAAATATAAGAATATAGATATGGGTGTATTTCTTCAGTTTTCAGGTGGCAATTATGTTTATAACGGTACCCAGGCTGGTTTACGCGACCAGCGTTTTTGGAACAACCATACCGATGTATTGAACAGGTGGACTCCAGAAAATCCTAATGGAACAATCCCCAGAATTGTCTATAATGATAATATTTCAAATGGTTCAGCTTTTCCGATTTCCGAAAATGTTCAAAAAGGAAATTTCATCAGAGGAAGAAACCTGATGCTTGGATATACTTTCAATAAAAACCTGTTAAGCAGATTAAATATTGAAAACCTTCGTGTATACGCACAAGTACAAAATGCATTCATAATTACAAAATATACCGGATACGATCCAGAGGTATCTACCAATGGCAACAGTACTACAGGTATTGGCATAGACCGTAACACGGTGGGACAAGCCAGAACTTTCACACTTGGCTTGAATCTTGGATTATAATTATTAAACAACAGAACTATGATAAAATATATCAATAATAAAATCAAACATACGTTATATATACTAACGTTTTTAGCAGGAATATTTTCTTGCCAGACTGAGTTATTGGATCCTACTCCTCAAATACGTTTTTCAGATGTTGTTGTATTTGATACTCCTTCAAGAATTGCTCAACAAGTAAATGGGCTATACTCAGGAGTTAAAAGCGGACAGTTTCTTGGAGGAAGATTTTTTGTGTATGGTGATATCCGTGCTGAAAACTTTCTAAATGAAACATCAAATGGAGTTACCGGACTTGAAACCTGGAGACATAATATAGTTGCTTCTACTAACGAAGTAAATAATTTGTGGGCATCCATATATAGTGCCATTAACAGATGTAACATGTTCTTAGAGGGTATAGACGCAAATACATCAAAGTATGTATCTCCTACTTTTCCAAGTGACTTTGTTTCGGTTACTGTACCACAATACAAAGCTGAAGCTAGATTTCTTCGTGCACTGTCATATCTAGCCCTTATTCAAATGTATGGCAGGCCGTATGCTGATGGTAATGGCTCAAGACCTGGAGTTCCGCTTCGTTTACAGGCCCAGACAAGTTCTGATAATAATGATTTAGCCAGAAGCAGCGTGGCAGAAGTATACGCTCAAATATTGTCAGATCTGAACTTTGCAGAACAAAACCTTCCATTGAATTACTCTGGAGGATCAGCAGATTATTTACGCGTAACGCGCGCGCATAGAAATTCTGCTATTGCTCTTAAGACTAGGGTTTATCTCAATATGGGGCAGTACGATAATGTAATTACAGAAGCAAATAAAATTGTCTCAGTAACATCCCCATTCGTTGCAAGTTCAGGCGTACAGCATACCTTGCAGGATAATATCAACAATGTATTTTCATCACCTTACACTACACTGGAAAGTATTTTCTCTATGCCATTTACTCCCAATAATTTACCTGGGGTTCAAAACGGATTAGGCAGTTATTATAATCCAGGACCATTGGGTATTGGAGATTATACACTAAATCCTGATGGCATTCTTGGAGATTTGGCTGCATGGCCGGCCACTGATGCTCGAAGAAATATGACATCGGTTGGTTCTAACGGGAAAACTTACCTGCGCAAATTCCCTACCGGTCCGCAGCACACAGACTATGCCCCGGTAATTCGTTACGCTGAGGTATTATTAAACCTTGCTGAAGCTATTGCCCGTACAACCTCAGGTGTTGATGCAAGAGCACTTGACCTGGTGAATGCTGTTAGGCAGCGTGCTGATGCATCGGTTACTTTAACACCTGCAAGCAATGCTGAACTTATTGAAGCAATCATGACAGAAAGAAATATTGAACTGCTGGGTGAAGGCTTCAGGGCTAATGATTTTATCAGGCTATTGCAGGAAATTCCAGGTAAAGCCGGAGTTACTGAATTGTCTCCAAACGCTGAATCTTATGTTTGGCCAATTCCTGTAAGCGAGCTGAATGCTAATAAACTGATATAGCAGAGTACCAGCTAAATAAAAAAAGAAGGCCGTTGTAAACACGGCCTTCTTTTTTGAAATAGAAATGTATGAAAATCGGGAATCTTGGATAAACACCATCAAACTCCATACTAGCTTCGCTATCTGTCAACTCCGGTAAAAGCACACCACTTCAATTTGCAGTTCAAAATCAAAACCATTAATCACACTTTAACTCAGATGATTTCGTAAGCACATAGGCATCAAAGACGTTGTCGCTGTAATAACGCTTAAGTAAAATCTCATCACCCTTTATTGAAATGTTGAATGTGCCTGATAAAATATACGACCAATCAAAATCGGCTGTCCAAAAACAGGTGTTATTAAATTCAATACTGTGGCCCAAAAGCTTAT
>DAOLDI010000265.1:0-4010 GCA_035327445.1 Cyclobacteriaceae bacterium
CGCTTTATGGACTTTCGCTTTTGTAACGGGCTTGTCTGCTTCTGTATTGAGAGCAGTTACCATGTTTTCTTTATTCGCCCTGGCAAAAGCTATGGGTAGAGGTGATAATATTTACAATACCCTGGCGGCAGCAGCGCTCATTTTATTGTTGATTGATCCCTACCTCATCATGTCAGTTGGTTTTCAGTTGAGTTTTTTAGCTGTGCTGGGAATTGTGAGCATTACGCGAGGCGTATATGAATTGTGGTTGCCCAAATATTTGTTCATCGATAAGGTTTGGCAAATCAGCTGTGTGGCTTTTGCAGCGCAGCTTAGCACATTTGCTTTAGGTATGTTGTATTTTCATCAGTTTCCCAGCTTCTTCTTTTTCTCTAATTTGTTTGTGATACCAGGTGCCTTTGTTATCCTACTGTCTGGTCTTGCCTGTTTATTACTTAGTCCTGTTCATGAATTGGCAGCAATTATTGGAGGCATCACAGAAGTGTGTATCTGGTTCATCAACCAGGTGGTATTTTTTATTGAGGTACTGCCATACAGTAAGATTAACCATATCTATATTGATACCAGTCAAACATGGTTATTACTTTTGCTTATTGCTGCGCTGGTGACATTCTTCTATCAGCATAATTTAGGTTGGCTTAAACTTGCTTTTTCAATGGCTATTGTGCTTAGCTTAAGTGTATGGGTTCATTTTTATCAGGCAAGAAAAAATCCACAGCTCACGTTTTATAAAGTAAATGGTTTAATGGCACTTGATTGGATTGAAAATGGCAATGCTTATTTTTTTAAAGATGATGTCGAATGGTATGATGCAGAAAGAATTCGCTTTCATATACGCCCAAATCGATTGGCCAATAGTGTGCATAGTATCCATACTATAGGTCATACAAATTTAATATCAACTGATTGGGCCGATGTGTTGCAGGTAAAAGATAAAAGCATTTGCCTGATCAGGCAATCACCCCATAACCTGGCAGCACAAGTTCATGTTGATTTTGTGGTGCTTGACAAATCATGGAAGGGTAAATTATCAGAATTGAATGAGCGATTAAGTTTTGAAAAGCTCATCATCAGTACAGCAATAAATCATCAGCGGGCTGCTAAACTACAGCAAGAAGCCTTAGATTTGGGTATTGACTTTTACAATGTGCATCAGCAGGGTGCATTAACCATAAAACTTTGAATATGTCATTAGTCTTATACAATACCTCCAACAGAATAGCCAGCATTACGCTTAACAGAGAAGAGAAAAGAAATGCTTTGAGCCCTGATTTGGTACAGGCTTTGAAAGATGCCTTCGACCGTGCAGCAAAAGATGATGAGGCCAAGGTAATTATATTAAAAGGAGGGAAGCAGGCGTTTTGTGCCGGAGCTGATCTGGCCTATCTGCAATCATTGCAATCTTTTACTTACGAAGAGAACCTGGCAGATTCTCATCATCTCAAAGAATTGTTTTTGAAGATTTATACACACCCTAAAGTTGTGATTGCACAAGTGGAAGGTCCTGCATTGGCAGGTGGTTGTGGTTTAGCCAATGTTTGCGATTTCTGTTTTGCTGTGCCTGAAGCCAAGTTTGGTTTTACAGAGGTTAAAATTGGTTTCATTCCTGCTATGGTGATGGTTTTCCTGATTCGCAAAATCGGAGAGTCAAACGCCAAGCAATTATTACTGAGTGGAAAATTGATTGATGCAACAGAAGCAAGGCGTATGGCTTTGGTGCATGAAGTTTATGAAGCTGATAAGATTGAAGATTTAGTAAATAAGTTTGCTGCTTCATTGGTTAAAAACAATTCATTAGAAGCCATGCAAATGACCAAGCGCATGATTGGCGCTGTGCAAGACTTGAGTCTTGATGAAGCTTTGCAATACACTGCCCGCATGAACGCAGAAGCACGCGCCAGCGATGATTGTAAAAAGTGAATTTCCGCATTTCTGAATAAACAAAATCTGACATGGTGAGCAGATAAATGATGACTGAAGCACAAAAGACACTTCACCGCTATTATGGCTACAAGCATTTCCGGCCAATGCAGGAGGAGATCATCAACGCTGTGCTGGAAAAAAAAGATGTGCTCGCCTTGCTTCCCACGGGTGGAGGTAAATCAATTTGCTTTCAGGTGCCTGCCTTGATGATGGAGGGAATATGCATTGTGATTACGCCTCTTATTGCCTTGATGAAAGACCAGGTATCAAGACTAAAAGAAAAAGGCATCAATGCTATCGCCATTTATTCTGGCATGAGCCGAAAAGAGATTGATGTGCAGCTCGACAATTGTGTGTATGGAGATGTAAAATTTTTATACTGCTCACCCGAACGTCTACAAACTGAAATTTTTCTGGCCCGTTTCCGGAAAATGAAAGTCTGTTATGTGGCCGTTGATGAAGCACATTGTATTTCGCAATGGGGTTATGATTTTCGTCCACCTTATTTGCAAATACCTGCCCTCAAAGAAATATATCCTGATTTAAAATTTATTGCAGTTACGGCTACAGCTACTTCAAAAGTGAAAGATGATATCATTGATAAACTGCAATTGGCTTCACCTGAATTCTTCAAGAAAAGTTTTGCGAGAGAGAATATCAGGTTTGTAGTCAGGAAAGCTGAAGATAAAGAAAAAAAATTGCTGGATGTTGTGCGTAAAGTGCCGGGTTCAGCTTTGGTTTATGTACGTTCCAGAAAAGCATGTGTTGAGATTGCCCAATTGTTAAAAGCAAATGGCCTAAGCAGTTCATACTATCATGCCGGCATGGATGCCAAAGAGCGTTCTTTAAGACAAGAAGAATGGTTGATGGGCAAACAACGTGTGATGGTGGCTACCAATGCTTTCGGTATGGGCATTGATAAGGCTGATGTAAGGTTAGTAGCGCACATGGATATACCCGAAAGTCTGGAAGCCTATTACCAGGAAGCCGGCAGGGCAGGGCGAGATGGCAAGCCATCATTTGCAGTTTTACTTTTTCATGAGACAGATGCCGAGATGATGCGCGGCAGAATCTTTCAAATGTATCCTTCAATTGAAGTGCTGCGAAAAGTTTATCAATCAATTGCCAATTATTTTCAATTGGCAATCGGCAGTGCGCAAGGCGAAACTTTCGATTTTGATTTGCTCGATTTTGCAGAGTTGTTCAATTATCGACCGGCTGAATGTTTATATGCCATTAAGCGACTGGAAGAAGAAGGTTACATAACACTTAATGAATCATTCTATCGGGGTTCAAGAATTCATATGCTGGTAGATAAATCGCGCTTATATGAATTTCAGGTGGCCAATGAACGTTTTGATCTTCCTATTAAAACCATTTTGCGTATGTATGGCGGAGAAATATTTACCGGCTATACGCAATTCAATGAAAGTCATTTTGCACGTACACTAAATTCAGATATAAAAGAAACGAGAAAAATATTGGAGCAATTGAGTAAGCTTCAGATTCTGCATTTTGAGCCTGCCAAAGACAAGCCCCAACTTAGTTTTTTGCTGCCCAGGCAAGATGCTGAAAAGCTTGTTTTTAATACCAATGCTATTGCACAAAGAAAGACTGAAGCCGAGCAACGTATTAATGCCATGATTCATTATGCTACGCAAAGTAATACCTGCCGCATGCTGCTGATGTTGCAGTATTTTGATGAAGAGGATGCAACGCCTTGCGGACATTGTGATGTATGCATTGAACAGCGAAAATCTGAGAAGCATTTATTGATGGATGAATACCATGCTGTGATTCAAAAGCTTGTACGCGAAAAGAAAATGAATGTTGATGAGTTGGAAAGTACAGTTGATCCGGAAGACAGCCAGCTTTTTCATATTGTGGTGAGAGAGATGGTGGACCGTGGCGAGTTGCTTTACGACAAAGTGTGGAGATTGTTGCCTGCCGGGCCTTAGTTTAATTTTGATAATAATCAAAGCTAAACATGACATTCGTCATGAATTAAGGGTTGCTAATTCCTGATCTTTACAAAAGATAAAATTACCTGTTATGAAACGTATACTTGTTCCAACCGATTTCTCTGA
>DAOLDI010000266.1:0-4006 GCA_035327445.1 Cyclobacteriaceae bacterium
AATTCTGTCCTTCAGGAATGATAGTGCGGGAAGCTTTGCTTTGCAGATTAAATACTTTCAAAGTATTGCGCTCTTCCAGGTAGGCAATCTCTTTGCCATCAGGAGAAACTATAGGTTGAAACTCTTCTTTATCGGTAGCAATTACCGGTTCTTCTTTAATTAAAGTGGCCGCATAAAAGTAAGGTTCTTCACTGCGCACAATGCTGGCTTTGAAAATATCCCAACTTTCGCCACGCTCGGTTGAATAGTATAAAGTTCTGCCATCAGGCGCCCAGCTTAGCATGCGCTCTTGTGCGGCTGTGTTGGTAACACGCTTGGTCATGTTGCCTTCAACCGCAGTTACAAAAACTTCTCCGCGAAACACAAAAGCAATTTCTTTTCCGTTAGGCGATAAGGCCATCTCGGTAGCACCACTGCTCACGGAAACAATTTTTTCTTCGTTACCGCGGATATCAAATGGTACTTTCACCGAAACCTTTTGCGGCTGCGCACCTTCTTTTAAGGTATACATTTCCCCGTTCCAGGTAAAGCAAAGTGTGTTGTCGTTGGTGCGACTTAAATGCCTTACCGGATGATCTTTAAAAGTTGTGAGTTGTGTTTCTGTTGGACTTGCACCTACTGTGCGCTTGAAAATATTTTGAGTACCCTTCTTCTCACTCAGGTAATAAAAGGCTTGACCATCTGCAGAGAAAATAGGTGCGCGGTCTTCGCCTTCAAAGTCACTTGCCTTGGTGTATTTCTCGTTTTTGATATCGTAAATCCAGATATCACGTGTAACCGATGAGGTGTGGTGTTTTCTCCATTCATCTTCATACCCTTTACGATCTTGAAAAATGATGCGCTCTCCTTTAGTATCATAATGCGCATGTTGAAATCCTGCTGTTGAAATCAGGATGTTTCTGCCTCCATTAACTGGTACACTGTATAATTTATTGAAGAGGTTACGATTTGGAAAACGAACAGAGGTATTCAAATCATTTCTTCCTGAACTATAAATAACATGTTTGCCATCGGGTGAAAAATCCCAGGGGAAATCGTTTACCGAATGATGGGTTAAGCGCTGCGCGGTACCACCGTTGGCCGGCATGATGAACAAATCAAAATTTCCGAAGCGGTCGCTGGCAAAAGCAATTTGCTTGCCATCCGGACTCCAAACCGGCATAAAATCGTGTGCCTCATGTAAGGTTAGCGGAGAGGCCGTGCCGCCTGATGCGGGCACTTTATACAAATCTCCTTTATAGCTGAAAACGATTTCCTTACCATCGGGCGAGATGGAGGGGTAGCGCAGCCACAGGGCATCGTCTTGCGCTAAAGAGCTGAAAACTGCGATTAAACAAGTACTAAGCAGGATAAACTTTTTCATAAACATCAATTTTCTTTAAAAGTACTAAGCTGAATTTATGCCTCCACTACAAGTTATTTGAATGCACTCATTTGTTTTCTTTTGGCTTTAGGCAGAGATAAACTGAAATAAACATGGCTTTGCTGAACAATAGCGCATTATACAGGTTATTCTGATGCTTTAAACAAATAACCCATGACTGAAACGATAAATACCACTTTAGTAAGTTCATTTAAGCACGCAGACATTTTTATTGTAGGCGATAAGCCAGAACTGGCCATTGTTAAGGCTACCAGTTCTTACATTCCCATTGCAGAATTCAAAAAGATATTTTTCAGCATTGGTGAACTGGTAAAATCCAATAAAATTACCAAGCTCATTTTTGATAAATCAAATTTGAATGTTTTTCATCAACCTTCTATGGAGTGGTACTTTACCGAATGGAAAGAAGAGATGTACAACCTGGGTTTAAAAACACACAGGAAAATTCTTCCTGAAAATGAAATATTTAAACAAAGTGTAAAAATCGGGCGTGCTAAAATCAGCGCGGCTTATCCGAATGGAAAATTTCATGAAATGGATATAGCCTACGCAAACAGTTTGGAAGAGGCGATTAATAATTAAGCTATGGATGATTGTCAGAAACAATTAGTTGAGCAATGGGCCAATCTGGAAGATATTTTGCTCAACATAAAGCAGCAACAGGATATTGTAATTTCTGACTTAAAAACAGAAGTGAACTATCTGCGGGAGAAACTCGATTCGCAAGCCATTATGCTAAACGATGCCTTCACTCACATTAAAAAAATTGAAGCTGCTATGCTTAATGCTGATGAAACGGAACGCATACCGTAAAACACGTTTGTTCAGCATTGCTTTCTAATGATATTGTACCTTCTAATTTCTTCAGAAGCTCATTCACTAAATACAAGCCCATACCATTGCCTTTAGATTTCTCCGATCCACGGTAAAACATGCCAAATATTTTTTTCTGTATCTCTGCCGGAATTCCTATGCCATTATCCGTGCACACAAACGTCATTTTATCCTTACTTATTTCAAGGTTAAGTCTTACGAAACTATTATTGCTGCGTTTAAAGTGAATAGCGTTTTTAATGATATTCCTGAAAATTAAAAATACTTTTTCTCTGTCTGAACTAAATTCATTTATCCCACAATACCTGTACTCAAACGTAATCTCATTGTAACCAGGTTCAGAACTGAGTGATTTTAGAACATCGGTTAAAATTTCTTTTGGATAAATCAGTTGATAGTTTACCTCTTCCAGTACACCATCAGAAAACGCAGATAAAGAGCTTAACAGATTTACCATTTCCTGACCTTGTTTTTCAACATGGTTGATGTGTTTAAAGAAGTCAAGCGGAAGACCCTCCAGCTTCATCAGTTGGCACAAGCCTAAAATAGAAGTAATGGGAGTTTTAAGATCGTGAGAGAGGCGATAAATTAATTGATCAAGCTCACTATTTCTTTTTGTAAGCTCATCCAGTGTACTTTCCAGAGATTTATTTTTGCTGATAAGCTCCTCAATTGCCGCATTCAGCATGTCCCTTAATGATTCCAGCTCTTCCTTCTTCTCGGCAAATTCGTATTCCCGCTGATTCCATTCATCCAGACTAAACTGCCTTGGAACCATATCTATTGCTAAATTTTCCACATCAAGTATTTTAAGTAAAACTCATACTGCCGTAAAATGTTTACCAACTCATACAGAGTTATCTGCGGTAAGAAGCTGTGAGATAAAATACAACTGCCCGCAGAAATATTACTTGGAGAATTGTTTTAATTTTTCGACTTCAGGCCTTTAAGTTCAACTGTTTAAACCAGGCTTTGCAAAATGAATAACTGTAAGGTGTTTATTCACCAAATAATCTGTGGTTAGCTTATTTCATCAAACCAGAACCAGGCGTCTAGGCGAAAATAAAATTGAACTTTATCCAATGATTAATTGTACCTTTGTGCATAGCAAAACAAACAACGGCTAAAAGCAAACAGAATTTCAAATCATTATCAACATTAAGACAGCCGTTACAATTATTCAATTTTTTATTTCCCCTTAAATGAGATCCCGTTATAACATCGCCTGTGTCAAGGGCCTGAAATTCAGTTATCAGAGGTTTCATTTGAGCTTAACATCAAACAAAACCAATGAAAAAATTTCAAGCACTTGGCCTCTCACAGGCACTGGCTGAATCAGTAGAGCTGATCGGCTTCGAAACCCCAACACCTATCCAGGAAAAAGCAATTCCCATTTTATTAAGTGGTAACCGCGATTTCATCGGTCTGGCTCAAACCGGAACCGGTAAAACTGCCGCCTTTGGCTTGCCCCTGCTGGAACTGGTAGATGCTCATGAACAGCACACCCAGGCACTTGTGCTGGCACCTACGCGCGAACTGTGCCTGCAAATTGTAAGCGACCTGGAAGAATTCAGCGAAAAATTTAAAGTCCTGAACATTGCCGCAGTATATGGTGGGGCAAGCATTACCGAACAAATAAGAAAAGTAAAGCGTGGCGCACAGATTATTGTGGCTACACCCGGCCGCTTAATCGACCTGATTGGTCGCAAAGCTGTTAACCTGGGTACCATCAATTATGTGGTACTTGACGAGGCCGATGAAATGCTGAACATGGGCTTTAAGGAGGAA
>DAOLDI010000267.1:0-4004 GCA_035327445.1 Cyclobacteriaceae bacterium
TAACGGGTGATACGAAATTTACCCAATTAACGGCATCAAGTGAGTACTGATACGGAGGTGTTCCTCCTGAAAATACCTGAATAGTTGCAGCGCCTGTTGGTTCATTAAAACAAAGTGCATCACTAAATTCTGTGATTTGTGCATCAAGTAATGATTCAAGCAATAAGGTATATGGCAAGGTACAAGTATTACCTGCACCATCCTGAATGGTATATTGATAATTGGCAGGCGATAAATTGTTAAATGTAAATGTTGGACCCGTACCAGGGATGGCCTGTGTGAAGTTATTGGCAAACAAGGTAACAATATAAGTTCCTGAACCTCCGGCCACATTAAATACAATCTGTCCATCATCCTGGTTTACACAGGTAGGCCTTGTGTCAGTAATTGAAACTGTAAAAGCTTCACAATCCAATCCTTCACAACCTGTAGCATCATTGGCCACATTTAATGTGATGCTTGCCGTACAACCCTGTACATCGTCAGTAACAATTACATTGTAATTGCCTGGTTGTAATGAGTTAATATTTTGTGTGTTCGCAGTAAAACCAGCCGGGCCTGTCCAGGCAAATGTAAAAGGTCCTGCAGAGCCAGTGATATCTATTTCAATACTACCATTAAAGGGAGATGTACAACTGGTGTTGGCATTAACCGCTACAGGAGAAATACTTATTCCCGCAATATTATCTGCAACAATATAGCTGTAAGTAGCTGAACAGCCGCTCACATCATCTGTTACAATAAGCTGATAAGTGCCTGATGCCAATTCATCAATATCTTGTGCATTGGCAGTAAATCCATCCGGACCAGTCCAGTTAAAACTATAATCACCACTCCCACCGCTAATATTTATGATCTCAATCGCTCCACTAAAAGGAATCACGCAATTGGTATTGTCAGTAATGGTTTCTGTAAGCACTAGTGCAGGCGTGTTATCTGGAACAATAAACTCTAGTATACTGCTGCAACCTAAAACATCATCAGTTATTGTAAGCGAATAAGTACCCGAAGCAAGTGCTGAAATATTTTGCGTATCCGCACTAAATCCATTTGGGCCCGCCCAATCAAATGAGAATGGACCTGGTGTGCCTGTTATATTGCTTAAGCTGATGCTACCATCAAAGGGACTTTCACATGCCGTGTTAGGTACTATTGTTTCATCCGCAAGAATTGGTGTGGTATTATTGTCCACAATAATTTCTTCTGTAACAATACAGCCTAAATCCTGATCTGTAACTGTAATTGTGTAAGCACCTGCAGCAAGGCCCGCAATACTTGCTGTACTTGCCGTAAATCCATCAGGGCCTGTCCAATCGAAGAGGTAATTGCCTGAACCACCCGTAAGGCTTATGTCAATTGCACCATTGAAGGGTTCGCTGCAGGATGTATTTTCAGTATTATTATCTATACTGATGCTTAATACCGGAGTGTTATCTACTACATTGAATGTTGCCACCGCAACACAACCTTCAGTATCATCTGTAACGGTGATGGTGTAATCTCCATGCACCAGGTTAGCAATATTCTGCTGTGTTGAAGTAAAGCCATCAGGACCAGTCCATTCAAAACTGTATGGTCCGGCAGTACCACTAACAGAGATTGTTAAACTTCCTGTATATGGTGCCTGACAATTATCATTTGCAGTGCTGTTATTTAGTGTAATGTTAATGGGTGGTGTATCATTGTTCACCGTAAAATCAAAAGCATTGGCACAACCACTATCATCAGTGATAGTAACTATATAAGTGCCGGCAGCTAAATCTGTAATGTTGGAAGTGTTTGCTGAATAAGCGTTCGGTCCTACCCAGGCAAAGGTATAATTACCTGATCCTCCTGTTGCCGTTATACTGATAGCACCATTAAATGGAGCCTGACAATTATTATTATCTGTTACTGTTGATGATTGAATAAGCGGAGCATCTCTGTCATCAGCTACCGTAAATGTTTCAACTTGAACACAACCTGAAGTATTGCTCACTGTTACAGTGTAGTCTCCATGTTGAACCCCGGAAATGTTTTGGTTAACAGAGGTAAAGCCATTTGGACCTGCCCACGCATAAGTATAAAAACCTGCAGGGCTAACATTAATTGAAACAGCTCCATTGAATGGGAAATTGCATGCATCATTTCCTGTTGTGTTGTTAAGCGTAACATCTATTACACTGCTGTTATCCTGCACGGTGTAAATCTCAGTTACCACACATGCTGTAGTTGTATTGCTTACAGTAACCTCATAATCGCCCGGAGCAAGATTGCTTATATCCTGACTGTTAGATGTAAATCCATTCGGGCCAGTCCATGCATACGTATAAGTACCTGCCGGACTAACTGATATATCAATTGCTCCATTAAATGGTGCCGTACAGTTTGTGTTATCAGTGATGGCTTCAGTCAGTTGAGGCTGTTCTGCATCTTCAATCACTTCAAAATCATCGGTAAGTGTACAGCCTGAATTAACATCGGTAACAGTTAATGAATAGGTACCTGCAGCTAATTGAGAAATATTCTGATTAGTTGATGCAAAACCTCCTGGGCCTGTCCAGCTAAAGCTAAGCGCACCAGTAGCACCTGTTATATCAACTTCTATTGCACCGTTAAAAGTGGCGATGCATCGTGTATTATTGGTAATCGTTTCTGTAATGCCAAGAACCGGTAAATTTTCTGTTACAACATAACTTTCACTGATGGTACAACCAGTAGGAACATAAGTAACAATTACATCATACGTTCCGGCCGCAAGCCCCGATATGTTTTGATCAGATGAACTGAAAGCATCAGGACCGGTCCAATCGAAAGTATAGTCATTACTGTCTCCAACCATACTTAATGAGATCGCACCATTGAATGCAGAAGCGCAACGTAAATTCTCAGTTATATCAGCTGAAGCTATACCAACTTCAGAAATGACAACTGCAACTCTGCCTGCACTTATACATCCGGTTACAGTATTTCTGATTTCAGCATAATAACTTCCATCTGCCCCCGGATTATAGACAGGTCCGGTGAATACAACTGTTCCACCGGTAGCAACAGTAAACCAATTTACTTCAAAACCTGCTCCAGGATCGTCAACAGAAATACCTGGTATAGGATCGCCTGTGCAATACAAACCATTAACAGGGTTCGCTGCATTTGCTGGTAAAGGATTCTCTGTTAAAGTTGCTGCAACACGATTGACACTTACACATCCTGTTAAATCATTTTCTACCTCTGCATAATATGTACCCGCTGCTGCAGGCGTAAAACTAAATCCAATACCCACCAGATTACCATTACTTGAAGCATCATACCAGTTGACAGTAAAGCCTGCTCCAGGATTATCCACACTGATTGCCGTAAGAGCTTCTCCTGCACAATATGAATTACCAACAGGATTTGTTGCATCTGCTGGCAATGGGCTCTCAGTTAATGTTGCTGCAACACGATTTGCACTGATACAAGTTGTAGCATCATTTACAACTTCAGCATAAAAGGTACCCGCTGTGGCTGGGATAAAGCTAAATCCAGTACCCATGAGGTTGCCATTTGTTGCAGCATCATACCAGTTTACTGTAAAGCCCGCTCCCGGATTATCAACACTTATGGCCGTGAGTGCTTCGCCTGCACAATAGGAATTATCAGCAGGATTTGTTGCATCTGCCGGTAAGGGGTTCTCAGTTAATGTTACTGCAACACGATTGGCACTTGTACATCCTGTTAAATCATTTTCTATCTCGGCATAGAATGCACCTGGTGCAGCCGGAGTAAAATTAAATCCGGTACCTACCAGGTTACCATTACTTGAAGCATCATACCAGTTGACCGTAAAGCCCGCTCCCGGATCATCTACGCTAATGGTTGTGAGTGCTTCTCCTGCACAATATGAATTACCAACAGGATTTGTTGCGTCTGCCGGCAAGGGGTTCTCGTTTAACGTTACTGCTACGCGGTTTGCACTGATACAAGTTGTAGCATCATTTACAACTTCCGCATAAAAGGTACCCGCTGTGGCTGGGGTAAAGCTA
>DAOLDI010000268.1:0-3984 GCA_035327445.1 Cyclobacteriaceae bacterium
GGCCTGCCCAGTTACCAATGCGCTTGATACCACCAATAACCACTATACCGGTAATAAGGGTAAGCACCAAACCAATGATTAGTTTCTGCAAGCTGAAATCTGAACCTAAAAAACTGAAATAACTTTCTGAAATACCTGAAGGTACTACTGCAATATCTATTATGGCTTGAGTTAACTGGTTTGCCTGAAAAATGGGAAGCGCACCAAACATACAACAGAAACTGAAGATAACTGCGAGTGGTCTCCATTGCTTACCTAAACCCTCAACAACTACATACATAGGGCCACCTTGTATTTCACCTCTCGAATCTTTACCTCTGAACATGATGGCTGCAGCACAAGTAAAAAAGTTTGTAGCCATGCCAACGAAAGCACTTACCCACATCCAGAAGATAGCGCCAGGCCCGCCAAGACTAATGGCTACGGCAACCCCGGCAATATTGCCCATGCCTACGGTAGATGCTAAAGCGGTTGAAAGGGCTTGATAAGGTTTTATTTGTCCGGGGTCATTTGGGTCATCATATTTACCGCGCAAAATGTTTACTGCATGTTTGAAGTATTTAAAGGGAGCCAGGTTTGAATAGATCAGGAAGAATAGTCCGCCACCAATTACCAGGAATAACAGTGGATAGCCCCAAACCCAGTTTGAAAAATTTACAATACTATCTGAGATTAATTGCATGCAGTTTTTTTTAATTCGGTCTTAGTTAAAGTTGGCTTTTAATTTACCTTGAGAAACACCCATCCAGTTGCATAACTGGTAAAGCGCGCGTGCGCCTACGTTTGCATCCCATTCATCATCACCGGGAGATACTTCATTCAAATCAAGGCCTATTATTTTTTTGCCTGACTTCACAACTTGTTTTACCAGGTAAATGATTTGTTGTAATTCGAAACCTCCGGGTACAGGTGTGCCGGTATTGGGGCAAAGCTTGGGGTCAAGGCCATCAATATCAAAAGAGATATATACATTTTCTGGAAGTTCCTGAATAATTCTTTCGCAAATCTGTTCCCAGGTTTCTCCTTTATATTGTGCTTCTTTTATGTCATCATCAAAAAAGGTTTTCACTTTTTTCTTTGCTTTATTGATGTAAGTAACTTCTTCATCGCAATAATCTCTAATACCTACCTGCACCAGTTTACTGATATTTTTAATTTTCAATGCATTGTACATGATAGAGGCATGTGAATAGGTGAAGCCTTCATAAGCTTTTCTTAAATCTGCGTGTGCATCAATTTGCAGAATTCCAAACTGTTCATATACTTCTGCCAATGCTCTCAGAAATCCTAATGGTGTACTATGGTCACCACCAAGCAGTGCTACCATTTTGCCTTGCTTTAAATATTGCAGGACTTTTTGTTTTACATAAATCATGAGGCTTTCGCTGGCCTCATTTATTTTTTGTGGTATAATCTTCAGTGCATCGTCATCAGCATGCGCTGTATCAGAAAGCCACTCTATATATAATGCTGCTAATTGCCTGAGCCTTTCATTTTCAGACTTTATTTTTTCATCTGTTTCCAGCATGGCAATGCCCAGTTTCCAGGCATCTGGAATATCTTTTACAAATAAATCAACTTGTGCTGAGGCTTGCAGAATAGCTTCAGGACCTTGTGCTGTGCCCGCTTTGTAGGAAACTGTTACTTCCCAGGGAACAGGTATTACAATTAGATCAGCATTTTCTTCAGTAAATGGTAATCCAAAAAGTTGTCCTGATGTTCCGGGTGCATTTGTATCAAAATTATCTATTACACTTTGTTTGCTCTTCGTCATAATTTCAGTTTGTAAAAAATTGTTCAAGCTTTCCACTTCCTTGGGTAATATTACTCCAGCTTGCAATTTTAAATTCAATACTTACAGCACTTGCTTCAGTCATACTGCCAATCTCAGCGCTGCTTAAAAATTCAGCAATATAACTGATGGTAGGGTTGTGGCCTATTATTAATACTTTCTCCCAATCATCTTTTAATTGATTGATAGTCTGAAAAAATATACGGGCAGATGCCTGGTATAATTCATCGTTAATGTGGGTACGATCAGGATTATATCCAATTGTTTCGGCTACATACATAGCAGTTTGTTTAGCTCTAAGCGCATCGCTGCTGATAATTACCTGCGGAACTCCGGCTAATTCATTTATTTTCTTTGCTGTTTCAACAATTGAAGGAATTCCCCGCGGATCGAGTTCTCGCTCAGCATCAGTTTGATCAGCATCTTTTTCAAATGCTATTCCATGGCGCATTAAAATTAATTTTCTGATCATGATAAAATTATTTTATCAACCTCATAATTAGGTGTAAAGTGCTAAGCATTAACAAGTTTTTGATAAACAAACTTCTTAATTCCGCTCTTGTGTATTAAGCTCAAAAACTGCTCAATAATAGATGTAAGATTTGTTTTTTTAAAAATTTACTGATATTTGAGGCCCTTAATTTTGAATAAAAGGAAGAAATAATGGCTAAAAACCTTGTAATAGTAGAGTCACCGGCAAAAGCAAAAACCATTGAAGGGTATTTGGGAAAGGACTATAAAGTTGCATCAAGCATGGGGCATATACGTGATTTACCCAAGGGAAATATCAACATTGATGTAGAAAAAGACTTTGAGCCAACCTATGAAATAAGTCCTGATAAAAAGGACATCATTAAAGAATTAAAGAAACTCGCGAAAGATTCCTCACTGGTTTACCTGGCAAGCGATGAAGACCGTGAAGGAGAGGCCATATCTTGGCATTTGAAAGAAGCACTTGATCTTGATGATAAGAAAACACGTAGAATTGTATTTACTGAAATCACTAAAAAAGCAATTCTGAATGCCATTGAAAATCCAAGAGGTATTGACATAGATTTGGTAAATGCGCAACAAGCCAGAAGAGTTTTAGACAGATTAGTGGGATATGAGCTTTCGCCTATACTTTGGAAAAAAATTAAAACCGGATTATCTGCCGGAAGAGTACAGTCAGTTGCTGTACGTTTAATTGTTGAGCGTGAGCGTGAAATAGAAAAGTTTGAAACCAGCTCATCATACAAGCTTACCGCAGTTTTTGATTTAGGTAATAACAAGAAATTATACGCAGAGTTACCGGCTAAATTTGATACCGAAAAAGATGCGCTTGAATTTTTAGAGAAATGCAATGGAGCTAGTTTTAAAATCAACGAATTACAAAACAAGCCAGGTAAAAAATCTCCTTCTCCTCCTTTTACTACATCTACTTTACAGCAAGAGGCTGCGCGTAAGTTGAGCTTCTCAGTTTCGCAAACCATGATGGTTGCCCAGAAATTGTACGAAGCTGGTAAGATTTCTTATATGCGTACCGATTCAGTGAATTTATCTGAAGAGGCCATACAAGCAGCCAAGCAGCAAATTGAAAATGCTTTTGGGAACTCATATGTTAAAATAAGGCATTATAAAACCAAGAGCAGCGGAGCACAGGAAGCGCACGAAGCAATTCGCCCAACCGATTTTTCTTTGCTTGATCCTGGAATGGATAGAAACGCCAAGCGTTTGTATGAACTTATCTGGAAGCGTGCTATTGCTTCTCAGATGGCAGATGCCGCATTAGAAAAAACTACTGCTGTAATTGGCATCTCTACTGATTCAAGAACTTTACAAGCTACCGGAGAGGTAATCAAATTTGATGGTTTCCTGAAAGTATATATGGAGTCGAAAGATGATGATGATACAGAAGACGAGGAAGGCAAAGGTATGTTACCGCCTTTGAAAGAAGGGCAGAAGCTTGAGCTGGAAGAAATGAAAGCAAGGCAGACATTTTCAAAACATCCGCCACGCTATACAGAAGCAAGTTTGGTAAAGAAACTGGAAGAGCTCGGAATTGGCCGCCCTTCAACTTATGCACCAACTATCAGTACAATTCAAAAGAGAAATTATGTTGTAAAAGAAAACAGAGAGGGTACTGAGCGTAAATACAATGTCTTCTTTTTAAAGAGCAACAAAGTTGATAAAACTGAAGAAACAGAAATTAC